>JAKSDN010000546.1 GCA_022360075.1 Kiloniellales bacterium
GACGGGCAAGCGCCTGCTCACCGTCGGCACGGACTGCTCGATCGGCAAGATGTACACCTCGCTCGCCCTGGAGAAGGAGATGCGCGCACGCGGCCTGAAAGCCGACTTCCGCGCGACCGGCCAGACCGGCATCCTGATCGCCGGCGACGGCGTGTCGGTCGACGCCGTGGTCGCCGACTTCATCTCCGGCGCGGTGGAATGGCTGGCGCCCGCCAACGAGGCCGACCATTGGGACCTGATCGAAGGCCAGGGCTCGCTGTTCCACGCCTCCTTCGCAGGCGTCTCCATGGGCCTGCTGCACGGCGCCCAGGCCGACGCCCTGGTGCTCTGCCACGAGCCGACCCGCACCCACATGCGCGGCCTGCCGCACTATCCGCTGCCCGAGCTGGAGGCCTGCATCGAGGCCAACGTGGTGGCCGCCCGCCTGACCAACCCGCAGGCAACTTGCGTCGGCGTGGCGGTCAATACCTCCGCCCTGGAGCCCGAGGCCGCCGCCCGCTTCACCAAGGAGACCGCCGACCGCCTGGGCATGCCTGCGGTCGATCCGGTGCGCGACGGCGTCGCGCCCCTCGTCGACGCCCTATGACCGCTCTGCGGATTCGCCAAGAAAGCTGGCCGATCCGCGGGCTTTGGACGATCTCGCGCGGCAGCGTCACGGCGGTCGAAGTGGTCGTGGTCGAGCTGGAGGCTGACGGTTATGTCGGCCGCGGTGAGTGCCGGCCCTATCCGCGCTACGGCGAGAGCGTCGAAGGCGTGATCGCCGCGATCGAGAGCCAGCGCGAGGCGCTCGCCGCCGGTCTCGACCGAACTGCGCTGCAAGCGGCGCTGCCGGCCGGGGCGGCGCGCAACGCGCTGGACTGCGCGTTCTGGGACCTGGAGGCCAAGCGCGCCGGCCAGCGGGTCTGGACCTTGCTGGACCGGCCGGAGCCGGCGCCCGCGATCACCGCCTATTCGCTGACCCTGGACACACCCGAGGCCATGGGCAAGGCCGCCGCCGAGCAGGCCGGCCGGCCGCTCCTGAAGCTCAAGCTGGGCGGCGGCCCCGAAGACCTGGACCGGGTCGCCGCGGTACGCCAGAACGCGCCGGCGGCACGCCTGGTGGTCGATGCGAACGAAGCCTGGAGCCTGGCCGATTACAACGCATTGGCGCCGAAGCTCGCGGCCTTGGGTGTCGAGATGATCGAGCAGCCGCTGCCGGCCGACCGGGATGAAGCGCTCGCCGGCGTCGAGCGCCCGGTCGCGCTCTGCGCCGACGAGTCCTGCCACGACAGAGCGAGCCTGCCGGGCCTCGCCGCGCGCTACGACCAGGTCAACATCAAGCTCGACAAGACCGGCGGCCTCACCGAGGCGTTGGCGCTCAAGGCCACGGCAGAGGCCGAGGGCCTGGGGATCATGATCGGCTGCATGCTCGCCAGCTCGCTCGCCCTGGCCCCGGCGATGCTCCTGACCGACGGCGCCCAGGTCGTCGACCTCGACGCCCCGCTGCTCTTGGCGCGCGACCGCGAGCCGGGGCTGATGATCGAGGACAGCAAGATTCAGCCGCCGGCTGTGGAGTTGTGGGGGTGAGTGTCTGGTCTTTTGGAGTTGTCGTTGAGTCGCGCTGCACGCCTGTGGTGCGTCCTTCGAGACGCGCCCCGAAGGGCGCTCCCAGGATGAGGTAAAGTCTTTGTGGCACTAAGAAAATTCCTCATCCTGAGGAGCCCGCTTTGGCGGGCGTCTCGAAGGACGCACGATGGTGGTCCAATGCCGGGCAATCGCTGAGCGCTTCTGCTGCAATCACTTTGCAGTTCTTCCGGACCCTCAACGTTCTTTGGTCCTGCGCCGTGCCAGCGCGCGAATCAGTTTCCAGTCTCCTCGAA
>JAKSDN010000049.1 GCA_022360075.1 Kiloniellales bacterium
CCGGCCGCGCCGCTGATCTCCATCTGGTTGAGGCGCTCCTGCAGCTCCTGCATGCGGGCCTGCATCTCCTGCGCCTGCTTCATCATCTGTCCCAAGTTCTTCATCCGGCGCGCTCTCCCTCCGGCGGCTCGATCGACGGTGCTTCCTCTGCGGCTTCGTCCCTTTGCGGCGCGTCGCGACGCGCGACGATCTCGGCCTCCGGGAAGGTCTCCAGCACGGCCTTGACCAGCGGGTCGTCGAGCAGGGCGGTGCGCTTGCGCGCCTCCTCGGCCTCCTCCTGGACGCGTAGGGGCGCCGCGCCCGAGTCCTGGGACAGGCACACGACCCAGCGTTGACCGGTCCAGGTCTCCATCAGCTCGCCAAGCTGGTTGGCCAGGCGCTTCGGTGCGTGCTCGCCAAGGCGCAGCTCGATCCGGCCGGGCTCGAAGCGCACCAGATGGGTATCGCGCGCCAGGTGGTTGGCGAAGAGCGCCTCGCCCGCGCGGCGGGCCAGGGCCACGACCTCTTCGAAGCTACGCGGCTGTGGCAAGGGCGCCGGCGTTGGCTCTTCTTCGACGGGCATGGCCAGCGCCGCCTGCGGCCCCGCGGGTGCGACGACAGCGGTCTCGACCTGGGTCCGCGCCTCGACAGCCGGTGGCGGCGGATCGCCGGCGGGCGTGCTGGTCGCCCGCGGCGTGGCTCGCGGCGCCGAGGCTGCCGTGCCACCGTCGCCCCCTTCCAGCCGCTTGACCAGCTCGGCCGGGCTCGGCAGGCAGGCGGCGTGAGCGAGGCGGATCAAGACCATCTCGGCCGCCTGCAAGGGGGCCGGCGCGAAGCGCACCTCGCCCAGGCCCTTCAGCAGCATCTGCCAGCAGCGCGCCAGCTCGGCCATGGCCAGGCGCTCGGCCAGGGCGCGGCCGCGCCGGCGCTCGGCCTCGGGCGTCGCCGGGTCTTCGAGCATCGACGGCACCAGCTTCGCGCGGGTGAGAAAGTGGGTCAGCTCCAGCAGATCCTGGAGTAGTGTGGCCGGGTCGGCGCCGGCGGCGTGCAGCTCGGCGAGGACCTCCAAGGCCTCGGCCATGGCGCCGCCCATCACGGCCTCGAAGAGGTCGAAGATCCGCGTGCGGTCGGACAGGCCGAGCATCGCCTTGACCTGCGCGTCGTCGACCTGGATCTGCCCGCCCTCGGCATCGTCCGGCGCCGCCGAAAGGGCGATCGCCTGATCGAGCAGCGACAGGCCGTCGCGCACCGAGCCATCGGCGGCGCGCGCGATCATGGCGAGCGCCGGCTCGGAGGCGGTGACGCCCTCCTGTTCGCAGATCCGCCCGAAGTGCTCGGCCAGCACCGCCTGCTCGACCCGGCGCAGGTCGAAGCGCTGGCAGCGCGAGAGCACGGTGACCGGCAGCTTGCGGATCTCGGTGGTGGCGAAAATGAAGACGACGTGCTCGGGCGGCTCCTCGAGCGTTTTCAGCAGGCCGTTGAAGGCCTGCCGCGAGAGCATGTGCACCTCGTCGATGATGTAGACCTTGTTGCGCGCCGAGACCGGGCGGTAGCGCACGCCCTCGATCAGCTCGCGGATGTCGTCGATGCCGGTGCGGCTCGCCGCGTCCATCTCGATGACGTCGACATGGCGGTCCTCGGCGATCGCCAGGCAGTGCTCGCAACGCCCGCAGGGATCGGGCGTCGGGCCGCCCTCGCCGTCCGGGCCGATGCAGTTGAGCGCCCGGGCGATGATCCGCGCCGTGGTGGTCTTGCCGACCCCGCGCACGCCGGTGAGGATGAAGGCGTGGGCGACCCGGCCGCCGCGGATCGCGTTGGAGAGTGCGCGCACCGCGGCCTCCTGGCCGATCAGGTCGGCGAAGCGCGCCGGGCGGTACTTGCGGGCGAGCACGCGGTAAGGGCCGGGCTCCGGCGGCGAATCCTGGCCGGGCGTCGGGACTTCGGTCTGCTCGGTGTCGGAACCCTCGGCGGGCTGGTCGGACATGAAGGGGCGCTTACCTCGGGAGCCTCAGCGCCACGGCGCCGTCCTGCGCTGCAGCTAAGTGGGAGGCTGGTTTCGCGACCCGGGCCAGAATCTCGTTACGGCTGCTTCCTTCCGGACCTGACCGGGTTGGCGAGCGACCCGTCCGCGGCCAACCTCCCGACCTCACTATCGGAAGATTCCTCCGGGCGGGCAAGCGGAGTCTGGGATTGCTTGCGAGCACCTTGGGCAGCCACGAAAAGCTAAAGCAAGACGAAGGCTTAGAGATAGTTAACCTCGATCTGCTCCACTGGCGGCCGGAATCCAGGTCGCCATGACAGCCGACAGCCAAAGCGCATCG
>JAKSDN010001341.1 GCA_022360075.1 Kiloniellales bacterium
CTGGGCAAGGAGACCCCGGTCGGCGGCCTTTGGACCGGCATCATGTGCCTGACCTACATGTTCGCGCTGATGGGCATCCAATCGGCCCCGGCCTTCACCATGTGGGCCTTCGGCAACACCGACCCGCGGCCTTTCGCGCCGCAGCAGGTTTGGGCCTCGTCCTTCTGCATCGGCCTGATCCTGTTCTTCTTCACCGCCTTCCAGGGCATGGGCGCACATCTCCTGGGCGCCAACCCGGCGGTGAACGAGGCCGGAATCACGCTGTCGCAGGCCCTCAACGAGCCGCTCGACGATATCAGCCCGGAGGTCATCCTGGGCCGGGCGCTGAAGGAAGGCGAGGTGATCGAGACCACGGGTCAGATCATCGTCTCCAAGCCGGACTCGCTGGTGCCGTTCTACTTCAACCAGATCGCCGATGCGGCGCCCTGGCTGGTGGGACTGCTCGCGGTCTGTGCCTTGGCGGCGATGCAGTCGACCGGCGCGGCCTACATGTCGACAGCCGGCGGGATGCTGACGCGCGACCTCTACAAGCGCTACCTGAACCCGACGGCAAGCCACACCACGCAGAAGCTGTTCGGGCGGATCGGCGTCGCCTTCATCGTCATATCGGCGCTGTTGGTGGCGACCTTTTCGGCCGACGCCTTGGTCTTGCTGGGGGGCCTGGCGGTTGCCTTCGGCTTCCAGATGTGGCCGTCGCTAGCAGCGGTCTGCTGGTTCCCCTGGATCACGCGTCAGGGCGCCACACTGGGTCTCGCAGCCGGCCTGCTGGCGGTGATCTTCACCGAGACGATCGGTCAGCAGATCACCGGCGGCGCGCTGCCGTGGGGCCGCTGGCCGTGGACCATCCACTCGGCCGGTTGGGGCATCATCTTCAACCTCGGCGTCTGCATCACCGTCTCGGCGATGACTCAGAACGAGGCGGACCGGGCGCATCGCATGCGCTTCCACAGCTTCCTGCGTGAGCATGCGAGCCTGTCGCCGGAGAAGAAGAAGCTGGTGCCGCTGGCGTGGATCATCACCCTGGGCTGGCTGTTCTTCGGCATCGGCCCGGGCGCGGTGATCGGCAACACGGTGTTCGGTGCGCCGGACGCGGGCGTCGAAGGCTGGACCTTCGGCATGCCGTCGATCTGGGCCTGGCAGATCCTGTTCTGGATACTCGGCGTCTTCATGATGTGGTTCCTGGCCTACAAGATGGAGATGTCGACCATGCCCGAGACCGAGATCGAGGCCTTGGTCGAGGACATCGGCGACGTCGCCCAGACGCCGGCCGGACAATCCGGCTCGGGCGGCGCTGCCTGACAAGACCGAGAAAAGCGCAAAACCGCACGTTGGGGGAAGGCCGCGGCCTTCCCCCTTCTTCTTTCCGCCGCCGGGGGCGGCCATGCGGTGAGCCTTGCATTCCCTAGCGCCGCGGGCTTTAAGCTGAGAGGCGCAGTGCGCCGCGACGACGCGAGGCCGACCATGGAAACCCTCTTCACCAAGGACTATCTGCTGCTCTGGATGGTGGCCCTGGCCTTGGCCCTCTTCATCCCAGTGCGCCATCTCATCTGGGTGCTCTACGTCCGGCGGGCGTCGCGCGAGAAGCAGCCCGACGAGGCCGAGCGCGGGCGCCTGAAACGGCGGGCCGCCTTCACGGCGGCGCTGCTCTGCTTCGTGTTCGCCTACTTCTACACGACACATCTCTTCAAGGACGTGCCATGAATCCCCGCGTCCTCCGGCGCTTCATCTTTCTGATGGCGATCCTGACGATCGGCATGTTCGTCTTCTGGGACGTGCTCGACGACCTGGTGAGCCGCGAGCCGGGCGACTTCGAGACGGAGATGGGCTCCAACCGCCTGGCCGAAGGCAAGTACGAGGAGGCGCTCCAGCACTTCGACGAGGCGCTGGCCGAATCGCCCGACCATCGCGGCGCCGTCATGGGCCGCGGCCTCGTGTTCATCCAGACCGAGCGCTATCAGGATGCGATCGCCGAGTTCGATCATCTAATCGGCTACCTGGAGCAGAACCTCGAGCCCGACGACTCGACGGGACGCGGCGCCCTGGCCGCCGCCTACGCCAACCGCGGCATCGTCTACGACCGCCTGGGTCAGTACGAGACCGCGCTGGCCAGCTACGTGAAGGCGCTCGCCACCGACGAGGAGTCGGTCGCCGGACCGGGCGTCGTGCACAAGATCCTTTACGAATCCGACGACGTTTCCTCGGTGCGCAAGCGCGCGCAGTACATCTACGAACAGCTCCAGCTCCCCGAGAGCGAGCGCCTCATGCGCGTGCCGGAGATCGACGCCAAGCAGCGCATGCACAAGCCCTGACCGGCAAGGCAGGTCCCTCACCCCACCGCCGTCATTGCGAGCGGAGGGTAGCGATCCGGTTAGGCTCGAGAGGACGCCCTGCTGGTGCCACTATCGAGACAGCTCTGTGGGACAGGCTCTGGGCAGGCAACCTGATACTTGGGGTTACCGATCTTGACCCTTGTATTGCATTCAAGCGCCCATTCTTGCCGTTCGGAACACCCCCTCCTCCTCATCCTGAGCTTGTCGAAGGGTTCGGCCACGAACCGAGCGGAGCTCTGGATCGCTCCAGCCTTGCCCATCGCACCGAGCAATCCTCATACTTCGACAAGCTCAGCATGAGGGCGATGGGCTCAACACGCACCGAGCGGTAAGGGTAAGGGTCAGTATCAACAACCCACGATATGACTGAGAGCTGGGGTGCCCGACGGGCTGGATTGCTTCGCTACGCTCGCAATGACGGAGAAGGTCGGTCCTGTAGGAGCCGACAATCACCCCTCAGCCGAACTGCACGATGCCGAGCACGTCCTGAAACAGCACGAGAAAGAAGAAGGTCGCGGCGATGCAGCCGAACAGCAGGCGCACGAAGTCGGTCCTGCCCTCGGCGTCGCGATAGCGAATGCCGTGGACCGCGATGAAGGCGGTCACGATCAGGAAGAGGTAGTTGATCGGCTTTTCCCACTCGCCGGCAAACTCGAACATCGCGACGTCCTCGACGACCCTGGAACCCCGGCCCCCTCAGCCCCCTAGCGGGCGCTTCCGAACTCCTCGGACTCGAAGTAGGGCGGGAGGACCGAGGCGCTCTGCACCCCGGCCATGTGACCGATCAATATGCCACTGACCAGGACGAAGGCAATGATCATCGTCGCGATCACGAACTTCCGCATGCCCTGGGGCACGTCCGTGACGTAATCATGGTCGTAGCGATGGAACTTGGGGTTCTGGCCGTCGATCATGCCGATCTCGTCCTGGCGGATCACCCAGCGCGCGAAATGCCGGGCCCAAACCGGCACCTCGTTGTGCAGCATGTAGGCCTTGAACATCGCGGAACAGAGATCGGCCGGCATGTCTCGGCCGTGCCAGTCGGCATAGGCGAGCTGGAGAAACTGGAACTCCCCGACCTGGAGGACATTGGCCGCCCGCGCGATCAAGGTGCGCTCGGGATCTTCCTCCCGGTCCGGACGTAAAAGCGTTTTGAGAAGTCCGTGCATCCCATATCTTCCACACTACCTGTATGTAGTTCAGTATCGCAAAGATCCTAGGGGCAATCAGTCTATCACGGCCCCGCTGGTCCAAGGTCGCTTCCTTAGGATAAACTCAGTCTCGCGCCGCGCGCGTCCACCTTGCCGACCGGCTATTGCGCCGGTGGCGCGACCAGGGCCGAAGGATCATGGCCGAAACCGGCTATCTGACCCAGGTCATCGTCATCCTCTTCGCCGCGATCATCGCCGTGCCGCTGTTCCGCTGGCTGCGCCTCGGCTCCGTGCTCGGCTATCTGGTCGCCGGCATGGCGATCGGGCCCTTCGGACTCGGCCTCGCCTCGGAGGTGGAGACCATTCAGGCGATCGCCGAGCTGGGCGTCGTCTTCCTGCTGTTCACCGTCGGCCTCGAGCTGCCGCTCGAGCGCATCCGTGTGATCGGCACACGCATGTTCGCCCTCGGCGCGGCGCAGGTCACGGTCTCGGCGCTGGCCATCGCGTTCGGCGCCTGGTCTCTGGGCCTGGCCCCAGTCGCCGCCGCGGTGGTCGGCGGCAGCCTCGCGCTCTCCTCGACGGCGATCGTGCTGCGCCTGCTCGCCGAGCGCGGGCTGCTGACCGCCCGCCTCGGCCGCTCCGCCTTCGCCGTACTCCTGGTTCAGGATCTCGCGGTCGGGCCCTTCCTCGTCGTCGTGCTCGCACTCGGCCAGCCGGACCTCGCGATCCCGGCGGTCCTGGGCGAGGCCCTGCTCAAGATGGCCCTCGCGGTGATGGCGATCCTCGGCCTCGGCCGGATCGTGCTGCGCCACGCGGTCTGGCCGGCCGTGCGGATCGAGGACCCGGAGATCCTCGCCGCGGTGACGCTCTTCATCGTCCTCGCCACCGGCCTCCTCACCCATCTCGCCGGGCTGTCGATGGCCTTCGGCGCCTTCCTCGCCGGCATGCTGCTGGCCGAGACCCGCTACCGGCTTCAGGTGGCGGCCGAGATCCAGCCCTTCCGCGGCCTGCTGCTCGGGCTTTTCTTCATGTCGGTGGGCATGTCGATCGACCTCGAGCTGAGCATCGCCCACGTCGAGGTCATCGCCACCCTCGTCGTCCTCCTGCTGCTGGCCAAGGGGCTCATCCTGCTCGGGCTCGGCCGGCTGCTCGGCCTGCCCTGGTCGCTCGCGGCCCATCTCGGCCTGCTGTTGGCGCAGGGCGGCGAGTTCGCCTTCGTGCTGTTGGGCGCGGCCATGGGCGTCGGGCTCCTGGCAGGTCAGCCCGGCCAGCTTCTGGTCCTGGTCGTCGCTTTCACGATGATGCTGACGCCGCTGCTCGCCGCGCTCGGCCGGCGCGCCGAACGGCGGGTCGAGCGGGCCAGCATGATCGAGGTCGACTCTGTGCCGGAGACCACAGAGCAGCTCACAGATCACGTCGTGATCGCCGGCTTCGGCCGGGTCGGCAGCGCCGTCGCCAGTCGCCTCGAAGCCGCGGGAACCCCCTACATCGCGCTCGACCTGGACCCGCATCGCATCGCCCAGGCGCGCCAAAGGGGTCACCCGGTCTTCTTCGGCGACGCCAGCCGGGCGGAGGTCCTGGCCGCGCTGCACGTCGAGCGCGCCCGTGCCGTCGTCGTGGCGGTCGACAATCCCCGCGCGGCGCTCGGCACCGTCGGCCTGCTGCACTACATCTTCCCGGAGCTGAAGATCTACGCCCGCGCCCGCAACGAGACCCACGCCGCCGAGCTCGAGCGGGCCGGCGCCCACGTCGTCGTGCCCGAGTTAATCGCGACCGGCGTCAGGCTCGCCACCGAGATCCTGGAGCCGAAGGACGGGCGGGACGGAGACTCCGGAGCGCGCTTGGGCTGACAGCGTCGGGCTTGGTCTCGAGCGATGCAGAGCGCCGGACGTTAGAGCCTGACTCGAAACCAACTTCGTGAATTCAACAAGTTCGTACAACCTCGTTTGTCATCACCGGGCTCGACCCGGTGATCCAGAGCGGCACCTGGGTCGAACGATCCCTGGATTGCCGGAACAAGGTAAGAGGGGCGAAAGTCTGGGCGAGAATAGATCGGCGTTCTGCGACAGGAACGGCAAGAGGCTTGGAGCGCTGGATGAAGAGCCTGCGTGCTTCGAGACGCGCTCTGTCGAGCGCTCCTCAGCATGAGGTCCAATCTTAATGCCATCAAAAACCTGTCCTCATGCTGAGGAGCCCCGAA
>JAKSDN010000185.1 GCA_022360075.1 Kiloniellales bacterium
ACCTTGAACTTCTCGTAGCCGTCGGCGCTCGAGAAGCGCACCCGCTGCATGCTTTGATAGATCGCCATCCCAATGTCTCCCCTGTTTGGCTTTTTTGTCGGAGCCCGGCAGCATGCGGCTGTGAACTCCAATCTGGCTATCTGGCATAACGATGTACTGGGAGATTTCCTAGAACCACTGCCCACAGAACGATTGAGTCCAGGCTGTAAGGTAGTCCAACCTTGGACCCTTTCTTGGCATAAAATATTTTATCTCAATATGATAAGTTCGACTGTTCGAGTGATCTGAGGGCTATATTTAGAAATCGCCAATCTGGTACTATTGAAACTCGGAAATTCGATCGAACAAAACAGTCCAGTATACTGGATCGAACTCGATGATGCTGCCGATCAGGATCGAGCGTAAAAGCCAGCAGCCTTTGCAGTTTCAGATCTACGAGCAGCTCCGCAACCTGATTCTCTCGGGTGTCCTACGGCCCGGCCAGGAGCTTCCCGGTTCGCGCAGCGTTTCGCTTGAGCTCGGCGTCTCGCGGAACACCGTCTTGATGGCCTTCGACCGGCTCTTGAACGAGGGCTATTTGGAGTCCGAGAAGGCGAGGAAGACCTTCGTCAGCTCGCGCATTCCCGACGATTCCATCGTTCCCTATCCGTCCCGCGGCGTACCGCTGGAGGAGGGGCAAAGGCGCTATGCACGGGCGAAGATCACCTTGCCGCTCAACGGCATGCGCCTCGCCCCGAATGCCAGGCCGAAAACGGAGATCGATTTCTTCGTTGGTCGGCCGGACCCGGACTCCTTCCCCGCAGAGCCTTGGATGAAGCTCATGCGTGCGCAGCTCGCTTCCAAGCGCGTTCCCTTGACGACCTATGGCGATCCGGCCGGCCTGCCGGCGCTTCGCGAGGCCATCGCTCGCCACCTGGGGGCTGCCCGCGGGATGAACGTTCGGGCCGATCAGATCATCGTGACATCGGGGATCCAGGAGGCGCTGAGCATCGTCGCTCGGCTGTTCGCGGGCCTGGATCGCCCGATTGCGATCGAGAACCCCTGCTACGAGGGGCTCTACAAGGTCTTCGCTCTGCACGGTGCCAGCTTCGCCCCCATGGATGTGGATGCCGACGGGCCGGAGCCGGCGGATATTCCCGACGGGCCTCTCGGCCTCATCTGCGTGACGCCTTCGCATCAGTTTCCGACCGGCCGCACCATGACGCTGCCCAGGCGATTGCGTCTCCTGGAGCTGGCAGGCCAGCGCGGCGCCTACCTGCTCGAGGACGATTACGACAGCGACTTTCGCTACGACGGTCCGCCCCTGATCTCGCTCGCCGGCTTGGACAAGGAGGGGGTTGTCATCTACCTGGGCACCTTCTCCAAATCCATCGGCGCGGGCCTGCGGCTGGGCTATGCCGTGTTCCCCGAAAGCTTGATCGAGCCCGCCACCGCGCTGAAGTCGATCCACGACAACGGCCGCGCCTGGCTCGATCAAGCCGTGCTCGCGGACTTTCTCACCGAAGGTCATTTCCTGCGCCACCTGCGCCGCATACGAACTCGCTATCGCAAACGCCGCGACCATCTGATCAAGGCTCTGAACCGACACTTCGGGCCCTGTGCGCTCTCGGGCGTGCGCGGCGGCATGCACCTGATGTGGCAGATGCCGCCGACGCTGCCGCGCGCGCCAGCGGTGGAAGCGAAGGCGCGCGCCGTCGGGGTCGGCGTCTATGCCTTGGCCAGCGGCGCCGGCCACGAGTTCCGGCCGACGCAGTTCGGCGAGCGGGGCCTCCTGTTCGGCTATCCCGCCGTCCCGGAACCGGAGATCGACAGGGCCATCCAACGTCTGGCCGACGTCCTCGGATGACCGGACGTTAAGCGCTCCGGGGCCGAACGGGTCCAACACAACGGGGCCTCGGCCCCAAGTTTGACACGACCGGAGCGGCGCCGGTTAACCCCCCGCTAACCAAGCCGGCCCTAGTCTTTAGCGAACGGTAAAAGGTCGCGCGGGCAAGCGGGATTTACGAGGCCGGACAAGGATTTCCGGCCAATTACAGGGTCGTGAAGGAGCGGGCAAGGGAAAGCCCAAGGAGGCGCTCGCATGCCCTTGAATTCCCTGACCTGGCGTCTCCAACGCCGCGCTGTCGCCCTCGCTATCGGCTTGACGCTGGCGCTCCACGCGCAAGGTGCCGCTGCCGCCGAGACGATGGCTGCCAAGGAGGCCGAGCGCTTCGTGCGCGGCTTCGTGGCCCAGGTTGGCGGCCTGTTGACCCAGGCTTCGGCGGGCGAGGCGACCGACGACCATCGCGTCCGGCAGGTTCTCACGGCGGGATTCGACGTCAAGACCATGAGCAAGTTCGTGCTCGACGATCACTGGGGCGCGGCGAGCCAGGCCGAGCGTAACGAGTTCGGCGCCCTGTTTCAGCGCTTTCTGCTCGACACCTACGTCGATCAGCTCGGCAAGCTGAGCGGTGGGCGCTTCGACGTGGTCGCGGCCCGGCCGCGCGGATCGAAGGGCTATCAGGTCCGCAGCACCATGAGCGGCGCGGGTGGGGCGCCGCGCTTTCATGTCGAATGGCGGCTTTGGCATGCCGAGCCGGGCTGGCGCATTGTCGACGTGATGGTGCAGGGCGTCAGCCTGCTCAAGACCTACCGCAGTCAGTTCACCCATCTGATAGGCCAGAACGGCGGCGATGTCGGCGGTTTGCTCGTCGCCCTGCGCAAACGCGTCGTGGCCGACGCCCGTTAACCTGCCGTAAAGCTTCAACCGCCCTGAAAGGCGCCCATGCTGTAGACGCGGCAGTTGGTGGTGCCCTGTCCGACGAAGACGTAGACGATACGGTCGCGGGCCATCATCTCCGGATCGACGAGGCTGCCGTGGCGGCCGATCGCGGCGCCGTAGACCTTGTCGTCGAGCACGGCGACGAAGCGGTGCTCCACGAGCTGGCGAAAGCGGCCGTCGCGGCAGGCCCGCGACAGCTCGCGGCTGGGACGACCGGAATCCTGAAGACCGCGGCCGCGCCGCATGACCACGCGGGATCTGGGATCCACGCTGCGGTACTCGGGCAAGCCCCGCCCACCCGGGCCGCCCGGACCCGGGGAGACGCCCGATCGCAGGTGCTGCGGGTGGGTCGTGGCGAGCTGAGGCCAGCTCTCGCCGGCGGACCAGGCGAGGCAAGCAAGGGCGATGAGCGCGAGGCGGCCGATCGGCATTTCCGCGATCCCTGGACGGTTGGATATTGCGAGCCTAGCCGCGAGGCGCTAAGGCCCGGTAAAGACCGGCCTTTCGGCATCTGTCCTGGAGATCCAAGCAAGAAAAAGAGCAGCGGTGCGAGGGACAACACCGCTGCTCAGGTCGGAGTTAAAGCATCCTCGGGGGGCTTCGGATGCTGGAAAGGATCATAGCTTCGACAAGTTTCGATCCTGTCAACGTAAGTAGTTAAAAATAAAAGGTTTTTCCGACAAACGTCGGTCGAATTCCAAGAGCATTTGACGGATATTCGAGCCTTCTCCCCATCGTTGAGGGGCTTGAGCGTGGTCAGATCTTGCGAACGCTCATGAAGGCGTGGACGTAGTCCATGGCGTGGCCCTCCGGCCGCTCGCGGACCATGGCCTCGTAGCGATCGTAGTAGGAATCGATGATCTCCCGGCGCTCCGCCAGCGGCCGCTCGGGCGCGAGGGCGCCGAAGAAGGTGCTCTCGGTCCAGGAGCGCAGGGTCGGAACATAGGCGCGGGCGAAGGCATCGGCGTCGCCGTGGCGCCGGAAGTCCGCGGCGTAAGGGCAGGGCGTGACCCGCGTCTCGATGCCGTGGAGCCGCAGGCCGGCCCGATGCACGGCATTACCGGGGTCGGTCAACGGCGCCGAGAACTCCTCGACGGTCTTGTAGTACTGCGGCAGGGTCATGCGCCGGTACTCCTCGGCCGAGATCCGGCGTTCGTCCCGCAGCGCCTGCCAGAGCCGGTTGAAGCAGTCGAACATGTCGACACCCCCGGTGTGACCCAGGTAGCGGCCCTCTTCGTCCTTGCAGAAATTGGCCATCACGAAGGCGCCGCCGGGCGCAAGCTCCGCCGCGCGATGCAGCAGGATCGTCTCCCAATCCCGACGGCCCTGCTCGGCGAAGGCCTCGAGCTCAGCGCCCCGCGCGCCGACCGCCTGCACGTGGTCGCTGATGTCGCAGGGCTTGGCGCTCAGCCAGTGCATGGCCGTCGCCGAGAAGCCGAGATCGAGCGCGCCCTGCGGCAGCACTTGACGATAGAAGGAGGTCGCAGAAGCGGTGACCGACAAGCCCTCGAAGTCGTCGAGGTAGGATCGGATCTCGGTGCCGCCGTTGAGGATCTGGAACAAAGCGTTGTAGTCGTTGCGCGGCTGGTCGGAATAGACGACCCAGAGCGGCAGCTCGGGCCGCTTGGCCCGGACGGCCTCCAGCGCGGCGCGCACCAGATCGACAGATGTGCCGCCGTCGGCGCAGCCCATGTCGGCGAGGACGAAGGGCCGCGCGCCGGCGATCGGCATGGCCTCGATCGCCTCGAGCGCCAGCGGGATGGCGGCGTCGATGACGTCTTTGGCCCCTGTGGTCGAAAGCGAGTAGTAGCCGCCGCCCTTCATGGCGACGTCGCTGGCTTGTGCCGAGGCTCCCGTCATGTGCCCCTCCTTCTTTGGCTTTTCTTGGCGGCCCCTGCGGAGGCCGCGTCGTTGCTTTCCTAGCGTCCGGCCTCGTCGTCGTGGCCGTGGCGGCTGCTGTAGAAGACCAGGAACATGAGACCGACTCCCAAGGCGAGCGACAGGACCGCACCGAGAACCAAGGCGGCAATGCCGTGCCAGCTAATGTCCACCTCACCCAGGTCGACCCAGGCGTAGGCGGCGGTGCCGACGGCGGCGAGCAGCAGCGCACCCAGGCAAACGATGAGAAGAGCGGTCTTCATGACGGTCAAGACTAATCCCGAAACCCGGCGAAGGGCGACATCCTTGCGGCCTCAAGATATGCGCTTCCGGTTCAAAGAGCGCAACGCATTGCATCGTCCGGCAGAGCCTTGCCGGGCTTCCGGCGGGGCCAAGATTCCCGTTGCCCTTTCGCCGCCAGGCGCTATAACAGCGTCCTCTGCGCGCCCGGACCGCGGCCGCGGGGCCTCTTTCATGCGGCTGTGGCGGAATTGGTAGACGCGCAGCGTTGAGGGCGCTGTGGGGGCAACCCCGTGGAGGTTCAAGTCCTCTCAGCCGCACCAGCCCCTGCGGGGCGGCAGAAGTTCGGGGGTTCCCGGTCCAGCGGACAGGCAGGGTGCCACGCGGATGTGGCGGAATTGGTAGACGCGCTAGCTTCAGGTGCTAGTTCCCGTACGGGAGTGGAGGTTCGAGTCCTCTCATCCGCACCATCACCCGGCTTGACCCGGTGATCCAGAGTGGCGCCTAGATCACCCGATTGCTCGTCATTGCGAGCGTAGCGAAGCAATCCAGTTGCGCGGGGATGAACGCTCCTCCGTCACCCTCATGGCGGAATACGCCATGGGCGCGATCAACGGGCGACGGAGGCTGAATTGCTTCGCTGCGTTCGCAATGACGATGACGGATCCGTCAGTCGGCGCCGCCGGTAGCCGCTGAGCTTCGCGTTGCCGAGGCATGCCCAAACGCCGCTTCGCTAGAGCAAGAAGATCGCCATCAGCACGAGGGCGACGACCACGCCGATCGTGCTCCATTTCGTCAGCGCGACGAAGTTCTCGTAGGCTTCGAAATGCGGTTTCTCGTCGAAGTCCTGGAGGCCGCCCGTCCCGGCGACCGGAACGCCGGCCGCACTAGTCGCGGCCGATAGGTTCTGAGGCGGGTGTGCTCCCATCGTAGCAGCGGCGCTTTCATCGTTGGGAGCCATGGCTTTCTGCATGGATCAAGCGTCTCCGGACCTGTTTGTGCGATCGCGCGATACGGTCAGCAGTCTTCATTCCTATGTGTGGTCGGCCGGTCGGTCGATCTAATCGATCCAAGACCACGTCTTGATCGTTCCAGCCGATCACGCAGAGCCCTATGAAGCTGCGCCATATGGCGCTAGCCTTGGGGTTCTCTTTTCGTTGGCGGCAAGCTCCGCGATTTGCTGGGAGGCGGTGCATGCAACGAAAGATCATTCCCGATGTGGTCAGCGGTCAGAAACTCGTCGAGATGCCGGGCAGCGCCACGGTCTTCGAGGCGGCGAAGCTGATGCAGGCGAACGGCGTCGGCTCGGTCCTGGTCACCAAGGATGGCAGCCTGGAGGGGATCTTCACCGAGCGGGACATGGTGTGCCGGGTCGTCGCGCGGGGCCTCGCGCCGGAGGAGACGAGCCTGGATCAGGTTATGACCCGCAAGCCCGACACGATCGACGCCAACGCGACGGCGATCGAGGCGCTGCGCCTGATGCAAGATGGCGGTTACCGCCATTTGCCGGTGGTGCAGGCCGGCAAGCTCGTGGGCATCGTCTCGCGCCGGGATTTCTTCGGCGTCGAAAAGGCCAGGCTGGATGAGGAAACCTCCCTCTGGGAGGAGATCGGCTAGGGGCTGGCCTCCGCGAGACCCGTAAATCGGATGGTTCCTCTCGATATCCCCTCTCGCTTGATGGGCTACGGGATGCAGACATCTCTTCTTACGGCGGGTCAGACGGGCTGGCATTGGGCCGATCCTCATAGAAACGGAAGTCTTGCTTTGTTTCTTTGGTCCGCTTTGCGGACGCCCCCACCCTAGCCCTCCCCCTCAAGGGGAAGGGAAAATCCAAGCCCGCTCAATGATTTAATCTCCCTCCCCCGTAAGAGGGGCAAAAGTCCGGGCCGTGTTGGCGGTATCGAGAGATGGTGGTGCCTTCCGGTCTTGGCTGCAGTGCCGGCGTGCGTGCTTCGAGACGCCCCTTTGGGGCT
>JAKSDN010000974.1 GCA_022360075.1 Kiloniellales bacterium
AAGACGGCGCGCTGCATCAGCGCGCGCGGCGAGCGCGGCAGGCCGGCTTCCTCGAGCTGGACCTCGCCGACCCGCTCGAAGGACAGCCGGTTGGCATGGCCGAAGCCAAATGTCTCGATGATCGCGGCGCCGGCCTCCGGCGAGATCAGGGCGTCGATCAGGTCATGGGCCTTGTCGTGCTCGAGCGAGCCGCTGCGCCGGACCAGGCCGCAGCACCACGTGAGCGCGCCCTCCTTCGGATCCGCGAAGCGGACCGGCAGACCGCGCCGGCGCAGGCGCCGCACGGAGTCGCTCCAGGTCATGGCCGCGACCAGCTCGCCGGCCGCAAGGGCCCGCTCCACCTCGGCCATGTCGCGGGCGTAGAAGCGCACCAGGCCGCGCTGCCGGTCGAGCAGGCCACGCACCTCGCGAAAGGCGGCCTCGTCCAGCGGCGCCCCCGCGACGCCGGCATAGATGGCCGCCGACCACCAGGCGTCCTCGGCCAGGGCGATCACCGCGACCCGGCCGCGATAGCGCTCGTCCCACAGCAGGGACCAGGACTCCTCGCCCTCCGGCAACTCGACCAGATCGCTGCGATAGGCGATCGAGGTCTGACCCCAATCGACCGGCACGAACCAGGTGCGGCCGAGCAGCTCCACGCCCGGCAGGGCCCGCAATTCCGGCAGAATGCCGCCCCAGAAGCGCAGCCGAGCCGTGTCGATCGACTGAATCAGGTTCGCCTCGCGCCAACGCGGCAGCACCTCGTAGCAGGGATGGACGACATCGGCGGCCAAGCCCTCGCTCAGGCTCGTGAAGACGTCGTTCTGGTTATCGAAGACGGTGATCTCGGGCAGACCGCCGTGCTTGTCGCGATAGCCGGCAAAGAGCCGGGGATCGTCGAAGCCGCGCCAGGTCACATAGCGGGCCTGCGGCTCGGCCGCCGCGACACCGACCGGGCGGACGCCGACCAAGGCGAGTCCTGAGGCGGCCAATCCCCGCAAGAGCTGCCGCCGGCCGATCGAGCGGCGCGAACCTCCCCGGTCTTCGGCCCGCGACAATCGGCTCTTCGCCTTCTTCGACATGCTTCCCGCTCGCTCCCCGCTAGGCGCCGCGCTCGGCATTCGCGCCAATGATCTGTCTCAGACTAATGGCAAGGCAGCCGAAGCGTCGAGGGCTCGGGCAACGTCGAGGTCGTGTGAGAGGGTCCGGAATCGAGACCCCGCCAACCTGTCTTGGGCCAAGGTCGGCGGGGTCGTTTGTGCGAAGTCGCTAGGCGGGATTGCCACCGCGGTCTGCCCATTGGCCGCGGTGCCCACCAGAGGGACTTCGACGGGGGGCACCCAATCATATGGTCTGGGGCGCGATCGCAGGAAGTGATAGCTGTCACACTTCACGGAGTTTTGTCTTCCAGTTGAAGAGTCCAAAGCGCGGGGATTCCAAATGGTTGTACTCGAAGTCCCGGCGTGGAGAGGTGCCAGCCTGCGGTCAGCGGGACAGCGGCGGGCGGCCGGAAGGCGAGAGGGGACCGACCGCCGGCGCCAGCCGTCGCCGACCTTCCAGCGCGCGCTTGATCCGGTTCAGCTCCTGCCTCGTGGCCTGGAGCTGGGCCGGAATGCGCTGCTTGTCCCTCGGATTGGCCTGCTGGGCGCGCTGCGTGGGCGAGAGGCCGTCGCCGCGCACCCGCTGCCCCTCCAGGCGCCGCACGTCGCTCTGCAGGCCCTGGCGATAGGTATGGCCGCGCTGCTCCTCGGCCGAAGAAAGCTCACGGGGCGGCGGGTTCAGGAACGTCGGCTTGAGCGCCGGCGGCCGCTCTTCCGCTGCCGACGGGGCAATCCACGCGAAGGCCAGAACGAAAGTCAGGGCTCCGAGTCGCAGCACAGGGCCAAACTCCGGCTTTCCCACTCCAAGAGACATGGGACGGCAAAGCCAGAGACTCAAGCGCCCGTATCCCCGGCCGCCGGCTTTCAAGCCGGCAGCTTCGTCGCGCTCGGCGGAAGTGGCAGCGAGATCCTAGTGGTTCGACTCCGACATTCCGATCCCGGAACGTCGGGCCGTCCCACTAGGTGAATCTTTGATTGGGTTCAATTCTGGTCGACACTTGATCCAATTTCATCGGACTCAAGTGTCGGAATTGAACCACTAGCGGCGGCCCAGGCCGATCTTCTTGGCGAGCTTGGAGCGCTGCTTGGCGTAGTTCGGCGCCACCATGGGATAGTTCGATGCCAGACCCCAGCGCTCGCGATACTCGTCCGGCGACATGTCGTAGGCCGTGCGCAGATGGCGCTTGAGCATCTTCAGCTTCTTGCCGTCTTCAAGACAGATGATGTAGTCGGGCTGCACCGATTTCTTGACCGGGACGGCCGGCTTCTTGGGCTCGGGGACGCTCTCCGTCGTCTCGAGATTGCGAAAGGTATCGGCGACGGACTTAATCAGGCCGGGCAGTTCACTTGCCGGCAGGCTGTTGTTGGCAACAAAGCTCGAAACGATCTTGGTCGTGTTGTGAATTAGTTCGTTCTGAGGGTCCCCGGCCCCTCCTCCATCTAGCGCTTTCACTTCGCGGGCAGCCGTGCTTTGCGCAGCCGATGGTCTTCTAGCCATGCTAATTCTCACCGGCAAGTCCGCCGGCCCTCTCAATCAATAAAGACGTGCCGCTTCTTACTCTAATCTAACTGTTACGTAAATAGTCCTTCAGTCGCAAGACATATGATTGATCCCAGGAATATAGTTCGCTCGGCAGGCTGATCTATAGGAATGTAAAGCAATCGCTGCTTTTGCCTGTAGCAGCTTGAGTTCAATGCCCGAAAAGCTGTCGACCAGCCGTTTGATCCTCTGACACATCTTTGCCACAGCCTATGCCACGGCCTGACAAGTGGCCTATCCGCCTCGTGGTTTCCTAGAAGTGCGCCAAAGCCCTGCCGACTCGACGATCGGCAAGAGATGGCGTGGTGAATACTTCCGCTATAGTTGAAGGCAACTTCTCGACTGCGAGCAGAGGATGACGCTGGGGGCCGCTGAAGCTCCCGCCGTTGCGATTCGTCTTGCCTCTCGTATGATCGCGAGGCCTCTTGCAAGGCTGGCATGCCCACCGGCAGGGCGCGATGGCAGCTTCGCGATAGGCCAGGGTTAGGCTGAGGCCTGCCGACGATCACCCGGCGGCGGTTCGGGGGTTCCGTCGGAATAGGCTACACCGGCTCGGATCCCGAGGCTGGATTCGGGCCTATCACAACGAGGGGGACCATGGCTGCCAACGATCGTATAACGGCCCTTGTCGAGGACCTGAAAGCCCGCAACATCCGCTATCTGCGCTTCGAGCTGCCCGACCTGCACGGCACCAGCCGCGTCAAGGTCGTGCCGATCGACAAGGTCGAAGGCTACGCCCGCAAGGGCCTCAACTTCTATGGCGGCGTCTTGGCGCTCGACAGCGCGTCCAACGTGGTGCCGGGCTCGGGCCTGCACGAGGAGATCTCCTACCGCGACCAGTCGCTGATCCCCGATCCCGACTCGCTCCAGGTCATCCCCTGGCTGGAGGGCACGGCAAAGGTCGTCTGCGACACCCAATGGGCCCCGGGCGAGCCGCTCAAGGCCGCGCCGCGCTACGTCCTTCGGTCCCTGCTCGACGAGATAGCCGCGCTCGGCTTCGACGTCATGATGGGCCACGAGTTCGAGTTCTACCTGCTCGACGGCGAGAGCCACGAGCCGCTGTTCGGCGGCGTGCACATCTTCAATCCGGTGCGCAACCATTACGTTCCCTTCATGGATCAAGTGCTCGCGCAACTGCAGGGCATCGGTATCGACGTCATCACGCACAATTGCGAGTACGCGCCCTCGCAATACGAGATCAACTTCGGCCCCGGGGTCGGCCTCGCCGGCGCCGACAAGGCCTTCACCTTCAAGAACGCCGTCAAGGAGCTGGCCCACCGCGCCGGCTATCTCGCCACCTTCATGTCGAAGCCGGCGACCGACATGGCCGGATGCGGCTGCCACGTCCACATCAGCCTGATCGACAAGGAGAGCGGCAAGGGCGCGTTCAACGATCCCGACGCACCCGACGCGATCCCAGAGCTGCTGGGGGCCTTCACCCAGGGCATCCTCGACCACGCCAAGGCGATCGCCCCGCTGATCGGGCCGACCCCGAACTGCTATCGCCGGCTCAAGCCGCATACCTTCGCGCCCTCCAACATCTCCTGGGGCGTCGAGGACCGCACGGCCATGGTGCGCCTCAAGCACCTGGGCGAGGAAAACGCCCACGTCGAAATGCGCGCGGCCTCCGGCCTGTCGAACCCCTATCTGAGCGCCGCCGCCGTGCTGGCGGCCGGTCTGCTCGGCATCAAGGAAAAGCGCAAGCTGCAGCCGCCCGTCGAGGGGCCGAGCGAGGAGAACGACTCGCTGCCGAAGCTGGCGCAAAGCTTGGAGGAAGGCCTCGACGCCCTGGAGGCCGACAGCGATCTGCGCGGCCTGCTGGGCGAGGACCTGGTCAAGGTCTTCACCACGGTCAAGCGCTTCGAGCTCGCCCGCTACCACGAGCATGTGACCGAATGGGAGCGCGAGGAATACCTCGAAATCTACTGAGTATTATTCGACGTAAGTTGTTCCTCTCTTTGGTCCGCTTTGCGGACGCCCCCCCACCCCGACCCTCCCCCTCAAGGGGCTATCGCATTCACACATCTCGGTTGCGGGTTTGTGTTGGAAGTGATTCCTTGGGTTGGTTGAGGTCTGGGAGTTTGGCAGGTGTCAGGGATCGACTTTGGTCTGGGCCGGTTTGGTGACCGCCGCCTTGCAAAGGGGGG
>JAKSDN010000791.1 GCA_022360075.1 Kiloniellales bacterium
CAGCTCCAGGCGCCGGTTCTGTTCCGGGTAGTAGAGATAGTAGGGCGGCAAGCTCGTCACGTAGGGATCGAGGACCGTCTCCAGGGCTCCCGATTCAAGATGGTCCTCGATGACCGCGCGGAGCGACCACCCGATCCCGTGGCCGTCACGCACGGCCTGCATGACCGATTGCATACTGTCGAAGACGAGGCGCGTGGGCGGGTCGACCGTCTTCACCTGTCCGTCCTCGACGAATTGCCAGTCCCATATCCGCCTGGCCGTGACGAACCGGTAGCGCACGCATCTGTGGTTCAGCAGATCGCGCGGATGTTCCGGCCGCCCGAAGGACGCGAGATAGGAAGGCGCCGCCGAATAGCAGGGCGTGAGCGGCCCGGTCAGCCGCACCGCGACCATGTCCTTGGTCAGCCGGTCTCCTAGACGAAATCCCGCGTGGAACCCGTCCTTGACGATGTCGACAAGCCCCTCGTTGATCGAGAGATCCAGGCAGACATCCGGATACCGCGCTTGAAAGTCGGCGAGCGCCGGCGCGATGAGCATCTTGTAGGCGCTTCTCGGCAGGGTTAACCGCAGGGTGCCGCTATTGGACTTGCCGATGGCGCGGGTGCCGTCGATCGCATCGACGATCTCCTCGAATGCCGGTCCGGCCCCCGCGAGCAGTCGGCGCCCCGCGTCCGTCAGCTCAATCGACCGGGTCGTGCGCACCAGCAGATCGACACCGATGTTGCGCTCCAGCGCCTTGAGCCGATGGCTGACGGCCGGCGCGCCGACGCCAAGCGATCGCGCCGCGGCGCGCAGCGAACCCGCCCGGACAATCGCCAGGAACACTTCGATTCCGCTGATCGGCGCGCGAGTCATTGTTCGAAAACGAGCAGCAATATGGTGAGACATCGACGTCTATTTGAATAATACGATAGCCGCTAAGATGGCGGAACCTCCAGTCCGGAGGCCAGTCGGGACGGTCATGAGAGACTGATCATGGTGCAAAGGGCAGAGGCGCGGCCCGACCGAACGGCTCTCGGCATCGCCATCATCTTGGCGTCGGTCCTGACCATGGCCTTCGCGGATGCCATGGTGAAGCTCGTGAGTGCGGACTTGACGCTGTGGCAGGTCTTTGCCGTGCGCTCGCTGGTCGCCATCCCGATCCTGATCGTGCTCCTGCGCGCAACCGGCGTCGGTCTCAAACCGCGGTCCGTCACCTGGGCCTTGGTACGCAGCGCTCTCCTGGTCCTGACGTGGCTGGCCTTCTACGCCTCGCTCCCCGTGCTCAGCCTGTCGGTGGCAGCGGTCGCGGTCTACACCAATCCGATCATGACCGCGCTGCTTTCGGCCGCGCTGATCGGCGAAGCGGTCACCGCGCGGCAATGGGGCGGTGTCCTGCTCGGCTTTCTCGGCGTGATCGCGATTCTCAAGCCCGGCAGCGACGCCTTCTCGTGGTTCACGCTGCTGCCGCTGATCGCCGCGGCGTTTTATGCTCTCGCCATGGTGCTGACCCGGAGCAAGTGCCGGGACGAGGCGCCGCTCACTTTGGCCCTCACCCTGCACGGCTCGTTTCTCGTTGCCGGCCTGATCGCCACGGCCGTCCTCGCCCTGATCGGCCTGGGCACCGAGACGAAGGCGGCTTTCCCGTTCCTGCTCGGCGACTGGGCACCGATGGGATTGCGCGAGTGGGGCTTGATGGCGCTCCTCGGCGCGCTCTCGGCCGCCTATTTCGTCGGGGTCGCGCGCGCCTACCAGATCGCGCCGCCGTCGATCATCGCTACCTTCGACTACGCCTATCTGGTCTCGGCCGCCTTGTGGGGTTTCGTGTTCTTCGCCGAGCGGCCCGATCTCCTGACGATCGGCGGCATGGTCTTGATCACGGCCGCCGGCCTGCTCGTCGCGGCGCCCGCTTCGAAAAAGGCGCCGGCCGAAGAGACCGGGACGGCCTAAGGGACGTTCCGAGACCGGGAACCGCGTGGCTCGCCGGGGAGCCTTTCGGTCCTGAGAATTTGGCTCGTAAAGAATCCCGTCAAATCAGATGGTTGCTATACTTCATTTGTAAGAGGGGCAAAAGTCCGGGCGAGAAGAGATCGGCGTTCTGCGGCAGGATCGGCGAGAGGCTTGGAGCGCTGGATGAAGAGCCTGCGTGCTTCGAGACGCGCTCTGTCGAGCGCTCCTCAGCATGAGGAGCAATCTTAATGCCATCAAAGGCCTATCCTCATGCTGAGGAGTCCCAAAGGGGCGTCTCGAAGCACGCACCCCAGCGCTGCAGCCAAGATCGGAAAGCGCCACCATCGCTCGGCACTGCTACACTGCCCGGACTTTTGCCCCTCTTACACTTCATTTGTCATCACCGGGCTTGACCCGGTGACCCAGAGTGGCGCTTGGGTCAAGCGATCCCTGGATTGCCGGATCAAGTCCGGCAATTACAAGTGAGGAGGTCTCTCTCTCTCTGCTCTTGTTCCAAAAACAATCACTCTCGGTCAGACTCTAAGGCACCGGAGCTAAGGTTGGCTCCAGCCCCCCTCCAGCAGAGCCGCCTCGTCCTCGGGTGACATCGCCGGCGTGGCGCCGAGCGCATCGAGCATGGCGTCGAGTGCGTCGCTGCCCGGTCCCGAGGCCGGAGCGAAGCCCTGCGGGCCCGGCTCGGTTTCGGGCGCGGCAACAACGATCTCCACATGCCACCGTCCCTCGGGGCTGCGGCAGGCGATGCCGAACTCCAGCGCCTCGGGCAGCTCGCCGGTCACCTCGAACTCTCGGCAGGCCCGGCCGGCGCCGTCGCGGAAGGTCAGCATGGGCTGCACGCCCTCGGGCGAGGCGCTGCCGCTGGGCAGAGCCTCCAGCGCCGCATGCAGCGGCCCGTCGAGCGGCGCATCGCCGAGCGCGGCGATAACCCGC
>JAKSDN010000477.1 GCA_022360075.1 Kiloniellales bacterium
CGTTGATCTTGACCGCTGTCGCTCTTGGCGTGTTCGACCCTATCCCCTCATGCTGAGCCTGTCGAAGCATGAGGATTGCTCGGAGCGATGGCCGAAGGCGGCGCGATCCTCACCCTTCGACAAGCTCAGGATGAGGACGAGAGGATGGTCGCGAAAAGCAGAATTGGGCGTTTCAACGCAACGCAAGGGGCATGACCAGAGACCCTTGGTATGATGCTCTCGAAACGGCCCGGTTTCAGCAATCGGCCGTGTCGGCCCGGTCTTTCGAGTCACGCGTGACCGTGACCGGCGCCTGGCAGGATACCTGAACGATCTGCTGGTCCTGGGAACGCTCGCGGCGTAGGCGGTCGATCCGCTCGCGCAGGGCCGTGAAGGCCTCGAGGTCGGCACCGGCGAGCTGCTCGCCGCTGGGCAGCGCCAGCTTCTGCGGGTTGACCTGCTTGCCGCGCTGGATCACCTCGTAGTGCAGGTGCGGGCCGGTCGAGCGACCGGTCGAGCCGACGTAGCCGATGATCTGACCCTGTTTGACCCGGGTGCCCTTCTTGAGCCCCTTGCCGAAGCGGCTCAGGTGGGCGTAGGCGGTCTTGTAGCTCGAGTTGTGCCGGATGCGGACGTACTTGCCATAGGTGCCCTTGCGGCCGACGACCTCGAGGACGCCGTCGCCGGCGGCGTAGATCGGCGTGCCGGTCGGGGCGGCGAAGTCCAGGCCGCGATGCATCTTGGTGTAGCCGAGGATCGGATGGCGGCGCATGCCGTAGCCGGAGGATAGGCGCGCCCCGTCGATCGGCGTGCGCAGCAGCGCCCGGCGCACCGAATGGCCCTTGGCGTCGAAATAGTCGGTCACGCCGCTTTTCGGCGTGAAGCGATAGAGCTCCAGACGGCGGCCGCTCAGCGTCAGCGCGGCATAAAGCACGGAGCCGAGCTTGGCGAGCGCGCCCTCCTCGTCGTAGTGGCTCTCGTAGAGCAGCTCGAAGTCGTCGGCCTTCTGCACCTCGCGCTGGAAGTCGACGTCGAAGCTGAAGGCGCGGATGACCTCGAACATGACCGCGGCCGGGACACCGGAACGCCGGCCCGCGGCGAACAGCGAGCTGTCGATGACGCCGCGCTCGCTGACGATCTCCAGGCTCAAGGGCCGCTCGATGGCCTCGGCGACGAAGCGCTCGCCGGCCAGGTCGCGGATCACCCGGATGTCCTGCTCCGGGCTGGACTGGAGGGTGATCGAGAGCAGGCGGGCCGCGTCGCTCTGCCGGTCGAGGGCCTCTGCTTCGGGCGCGAAGGCGAGCCTGATCGCCTGGCCGGGCTTGAGGTCGCGCGGGCTGTAGAGCTCGCGCATGGCCTCGATCGCCTGCGCCGCCTCGGGCCGCTCGATGCCGGCGCCGATCAGCAGACCCATCAGGGTGTCGCCGCGGCGCACCTCGACCTTGTGGGCGACGGAGATCGGCGCGGCCTGGGCTTCGATGGTCTCGACCGGGACCGGCTGGACCGCGGCCAGGTAGTGGGTCGGCAGGTCGGCCTCAAGATCGGCCAGGGGCTGCGGGCTGGGTGCCGCGTCGGGTGCCGAAAGCCAGATGCCGAGAGCGGCCAGGACGAAAAACGAGGCGAGGCCGCCCAGAGCCAGGGCGTGGCGTAGGGATCCCTCGCTGTGGCGCGCCGCTTTGAGTTTGCCGAATCGTCTGCCTCTGAGAGGCGCTGAGTCCCCCAGCACTCTATTCCCCCCATCGATATAGGCCGAGCCGCAGCTCACCCCGAGGTCTGCGACTCCACGGCTCCCGCGCGGAACCGATTGATATCGCGGCACTATAGTGATCGGTAAAGGTTAACAAAAGGGAGATGTGGGCCTTTTTGTTCATAATCCTTACCGGGCGTGGCGGTGGCGCGCGCCGCCGGACTCGAAAAGCGCGCCGGTCGCGAAAAAAAGCTGAAACAAAGGGTTTGACAGCCCTCGGGGGCGGGCGTATAAGCCCGGCCCTCGGCACGGGTTGGAGCCTCGGCTTCGCCCGTGTCTTTGCTGATTGACAAGTGGATATGTAAGGAAGGGATGCGCGGGCGGCGGTCTCTGGTTTGTGGTTTTGTGTGCTATGGACTTGGGCCTTATTTGCGCTTGCGTATCTTAGACGAGTGCGCGCGAGGGATTGGCGGCGTCTTTAGGGGTGTCGTTGGTCCTTCAATGAAGTGTGAGTAAGGAGCCTCTTTGATCTTGGTGC
>JAKSDN010001295.1 GCA_022360075.1 Kiloniellales bacterium
CACGCCGAACTGCGCGATGCCGAGCAGGCAGATCGGCAGCAGATCGCGCGGCGCAAAGCGCACCCGCGGCGCCAGCAGCAGCGGCGGCAGCAGGCAGACGACGCCGATCAGATAGCGCAGCAGCGCGAGCGAAGCGGGGTCAGTCTGCTCGATGACGAAGCGCGTCGCGACCATGGCCGCGCCCACCAGCACGCCCGCCACCGCGGCTGCGACGGCGGCCAAGAGGCTGCGGTCGAAGGCCGCCTGTGCCTTCGAGGTCATGGCGCCGGGCTTTTGAGATCGAGCTCCCAGGTCTCACCGATCAGGTCGCGGCCGAAGGCGTGGGTCGGCTCGGTCTCCACGCACTGAAAGCCGCGCCGCTCGTAGAGGCCGCGCGCGGCATCCAGGTGCCCGAGGGTCCAGAGCGTGACCTTGCGATAGCCGGCCTGGCACGCGAAGCGCAGGCACTCGTCGACCAGGCGCGCGCCGATGCCGAGGCCGCGCGCGGCGGGCTCGACGTAGAGTAGGCGCAGCTTGGCGACGGTCTTGGACTTGCGCATCAGGAAGATCGAGCCGGCGATCGCGCCCTCGACCTCGGCGATCCAGCAGCGCTCACCCGTGGGATCGATGTTCGTGACGAAGTCCGCGGCGACCTTCCCGACCATGGCCTCGAAGCTCTCGTCGAGCCCGTGCTCCTCGCCGTAGAGCACGCCGTGGCGGTGCGTCACCCAGCCCATGTCGCCGGCCCGGTGTGGGCGCAGGACGACGACCGGCTTCTCGCCGGGCTCCGGCGCCATCAAACGCTCGATGGTCTCGATCGCACCCATCAGGCGCCGCTGGTCCGACTCCGAGAGCCGCGCGAGCATGTCCTGGAACTGTCGGCGCGAGCGCCGGTCGAGCAGGGCGAAGGCCTTGCGGCCCCGGCGGCTGAGACGCAGATGGCTCTGCCGCCCGTCGTTCTTGGAGCGTTGTCTTTCGACGAGATCCTGGCTCACCAGCCGGCGCAGGATGCGGCTGAGATAGCCCGGATCGAGATCGAGCTCGCGGCCGAGCTCGGTCGCGGTCACGCCCTCGAGGTGGGCGAGATCGTAGATCACCCGCGCCTCGGCGAGCCCGAAATCGCTGCCCAGGAAGCCCTCGTGCAGCACGCCGATCTGTTTGGTGTAGAATCGGTTGAAGGCGCGAACGGCCTCGACGCGCCGCGCCAGCTCGCCCTCGGCGGCCATGGCGTTGCTCCGGAGATATCGAATGGGTGACAGTGTCAAGCAATTAGTTGACGATGTCAAGTTTATTGAATCACAGCACGAGGCCGCGCCTACCTGCTCATTCTGAGAGCTTGTGAAGAAATGGATGTGGGGCTGGATTACCTCGGTGCGTCCTTCGAGACGCCCGCTGAAGCGGGCTCCTCAGGATGAGGACATTTCTTAATGCCACCAAGAATTTACCTCATCCTGAGGAGCATCCGAGGGATGCGTCTCGAAGGACGCACCGGCGGACTTGCAGCTAGGTCAATAGTATAGCGAGTGATGGCTCTAGAGAGTTCACGGACGGGGGCGTCAAACATCGGCCCGCACCCTACCTCCCCCGAACCTACTCCGGCAACGCCGGGAAGTGATGCGCCTGCGGGCTCATCGTGTTTACGATGCTGGCCTTGATCTGCAGGTCGATTTCCGGGCTGTCGCGGTCGTAGAGGCGCAACGGCGCAGAGCCTTGCGCAAGTCGATCTGGCCGCCCAGCGCCTCCAGCACCACGCGCGCGCTGATTGCGGTAGCTGGGATAGAGGATGGTCTGGGTCATCTCCCGGGGCTTTGCAGAGATCGAGATAACGGCCATGCTGGGCCCCAAGTCTGTCTCGAGGCTGCGCGCGCTCGTTTGATCACCGCTTGGCCGTGAGGATGTGCCCTTGGCGGAGCTCGGCTCGAAACATGTTTGCGTGCTCTACACCGGTGGCACGCTGGGTATGCGGCCGTCCGGCCGAGGCTATGCGCCGGCGCGGAACCTCGACGACCTCTTCGCGGCGAAGCTGCCGGAGCTGCGCGCCGACTCGATGCCGAGCTACACGCTGATCGAGTACGATCCGCCGCTCGAAAGCTCCAACGCTACGCCCGAGCATTGGTATGCCCTGGCCGAGAAGATCCGCGATCTCGCGTCGGACTACGATGGCTTCGTCGTGATCCACGGCACCGATACGCTGGCCTATAGCGCCTCGGCGCTTTCCTTTCTCCTCGCCGGCCTGGCCAAGCCGGTGGTCCTCACCGGCTCGCAGATCCCGTTGTGCGAGCTGCGCAACGACGCCCACGGCAATCTGCTGACCGCGATCCAGGTGGTGGCCCTGAACCGCACGTCGGAGGTCACGGTCTGCTTCGGCCGCCGGCTGTTCCGTGGCAACCGCGTGATCAAGGTGCGGGCCAACGCCCTCGACGCCTTCGACTCGCCGAACTACCCGCCGCTCGCCGATGTCGGCACGGAAATCCGCTTTCGCAACGGGCAGGATAACGACTGGCCGCCCGTCCCCGAGGTCTTGGGGCGACCCCGCTATCGCGCTTGCCAGGTGGCGCTCATGCCGGTCTTTCCCGGCTTCAGCCCTTCCTTGGTGCACGCCCTGCTGGACGCCGGCGTGCAGGGTCTGGTCCTCGAGTGCTACGGGGTCGGCAACGCGCCGGACCAGGACCCGGCGCTCCTGGCCGCGCTCGGTCGCGCGCGCGACGCCGGCGTGCCGGTGATCGCGGTGACCCAGTGTCTCGAGGGCTCGGTATCGCTCGGCACCTACGCCGCCGGCCAGAGCCTCGCCGACTGCGGCGTGATCAGCGGCTTCGACATGACGCCGGAGGCCAGCCTCACCAAGCTGCACGTCCTGTTGTCACAAGGGCTCGCCGGCGAGCCGCTCAAGCAGGCCCTGCAAGCCAACCTGCGCGGCGAGCTGACGCCGAAGGGCGTGTAGAGCGACTTAGATCAGATAGCGTTCGACCGCGGCCTCGTTCCAGCTCATGCCGTGTCCCGGCCGATCGGGAATGTGGGCCTCGCCCTGTGCGATCCGCAGCGGTGTTTCCAGCACCGGCTCGATCCAGTCGACGTACTCCAGCCAGTGGCGGGTCGGCGTGACGGCGAGCATGTGGGCGCTGACCTCGGGATAGAGATGGCTCGAGACCGGCAGGCCGAGCGGTTCGGCCAGCGCGGCGGCGCGCAGCCATCCGGTCACGCCGCCGATCTTGCCGAGGTCCGGCATGAAGTAGTCGCAGGCCCCGACCTCGAGCGCCTTGGCCATCTCCGACGGCCCCCAGCAGTTCTCGCCGAGCTGGATCGGCGTGCCGGCCTTGGCGCGGATCCGGGCGTGGCCGGCATAGTCGTCGCAGCGCGTGGGCTCCTCGACCCAGTCGAGGCCCTGGTCGTCGAGCCGGCGCAGCCGCTGCTGGGCTTCGGCCACGCTGAGACACTGGTTATAGTCGGTCATGAGCCTCACGCCTTCGCCGACCGCCTTTCGCACGGCGCTCACGACCGCGAGGTCTTCGCCGACGTCGGGGTAGCCGAGCCGGATTTTCAGCGCCCCGAAACCGGGTGCCGCCAGGGCTTCGGCCTCGGAACCGGCCGCCGCCGGGCCGACCAGGCCGAGGCCGTTGCTGTTGTAGGCCGGGATCGCCCGCGGGCTGCTGCCGAGCAGGCGCGCCAGAGGCTGTCCGGCCGCCTTGGCCAGCGCATCCCAAGCCGCCATGTCGATGCCCGAGATCGCCATCAGGGTCAGGCCCTGGGCGCCGATCAGGCGGCAGGCGCGCTGCAGCCGGCGCTCCAGATCGAACGGCGCGACCGGCTCGGCGATAAGCGACGCGCCGAGGTTTTCGACCAGCTGCGCCAGCGGAGTCACGGCAAATCGCCCGTAGGCGAACAAGTAGCTGCAGCCGCCGACGCCCTCATCGGTCTGGAGGTCGATCAGCACGAAGGGTGCGGAGGCCACGGTCCCGCCGCCGGTGGCCAAGGGGCGGGCCAGCGGCAAATCGACCGCCCGGGCGCGCAAGGCACGGATCTTTAGCTCCATATTGGGCCCTCCCATGACCTAGTGGTACGACTCCGCCATTCCGATCCCGGAATGTCGGGCCGCCCCACTAGGTAACTCTTTGTTTGGGTTCAATTCTGGTCGACACTTGATCCAATTTCATCGGATCCAAGTGTCGGAATTGAACCACTGGCTGCGATGCAGCGATCTTAACGCATCTGTTACTAGTCAAATGATCTGATGGCCATAGGCCAAAGCTCTGGGTTCATCCCGACGACAAAGCTAGGCCGGTGTCCGTGGGAAGCTCGGCAGCAAGTCGAGATGGCGCCCGTCATGAAGGTCGAGAAGTCACCCTTTCCGCCCGATGAGGCTCTGCTCCGCGAGAGCCTTTCCGAGGTCGTGCTGTCGCCGGGGACGGCGAGACCCGTCTGCGGGCCCGCCTGCGAGCTGGCCCGCCGTCAGGACTGCTCGCCGGCCTGCCCGGCCCTGCCGCAGGCGCTGTCCAGCGACCCCGAGAAGCACCCGATCGAGGATCGCATTGCGCCCTTGGTCTTCGTCTTGAAGCAGCTCGCGGTCTTCGAGCCCTGTTGGTCGTGCGAAGGGCATAACGACGGCTCGGGGCAGTTGTGGAAGAGCCCGCAGATCTGGTTCTACGCCCGCGCCGAGGTCTATGCCCGTTTGCTCGCCGACTGCCTGACCGATCTGACGTTCCGCAACCTCCTTTCGGCCCGCTGGCAGGTCGCGGTGCTCCAGTCCGATCCGAACAACCCGGCCACCACGTTCGCCTTGCAGCCCGCCTTCATCGAAGAGCTACCCACTCTCTCCACTCTTCAAGCGGATATCGACGGTCTGGTCGCCCAGCTTCCGGCTCGCTATCGCGAGCGCGCCGCGAAGCTCCTGCACGGGGTCTCCTGACCAGCCTTCGCGCTTCGAAAGCTCTCGGCTTTCCATTTCACCTACCGAGCGCTAAGCCCTAGGGCTGCGCGCAGCCAACGTCCCGTCGATCACCAGGCGCGAGAGTATCCCATGTCCGAGAGCCAAGACGTCATCGTCGTGCAGCATCCGCTGATACGGCACAAGCTGACCCTGATGCGCCAGCGCGAAACCCCCTCGGCCCTGTTCCGACAGCTCCTGCGCGAGATCAGCTTGTTGCTGGCCTACGAGGTCTTGCGCGAGATGGAGATGACCACGACCAAGATCGCGACGCCCCTGGCCGAGATGGAGGCGCCGATCCTCAAGGGCCGGAAGCTCTGCTTCATCTCGATCCTGCGCGCCGGCAACGGCCTGCTCGAAGGCCTTCTCGACTTGGTGCCTTCGGCCCGAGTCGGACACATCGGCCTCTACCGGGACCCCAAGACGCTGACGCCGGTGGAATATTATCTCAAGCTTCCGGACAAGCTCGATGAGCGTCTCTGCATCGTCGTCGATCCCATGCTGGCGACCGGAAACTCGGCGGCAGCGGCGCTGGAGCGGATCGTCGAGCGCGGGGCGCGCAACGTGAAGTTCGTGTGCCTGCTCGCCGCGCCCGAAGGGGTGCGAACCATCAGGGAGGCCCATCCCGAGATTCCGATCTACACCGCGGCTCTCGACAGCCATCTGAACGAAAAGGGCTACATCGTGCCGGGCCTCGGCGATGCCGGCGATCGCATCTACGGAACCAAGTGAAACCGACTTGGGCCCCGCCGCCGGGGTCTGCCTGCGACGGGGCCCGGGTCGAGTGGCATAGGTTTGTTAAACCGCGGTCAGGCTAGCCCATACGCCGGGCGAAGGGAACCGAACGCCCCTGTCGCTTTGGCACTCTCGTGGCTAGAACGAGCGCCGGGCCTGCAGCGTGATCTCTTTGATTTCACGCAGTTCCTGTTCTTGGTTGGGTATGAGCGACGGAACTGTGGCCTTTTTGCCAGCTGCGACATTTATGTCACAGCGCGTGATGAAATGCGCACCGCAGGATAGTGAGATCGGGTGGTGTCGAGGTGAAACCTGTAACGGACCTCGATCTCTGGTTGTGCCGTCCTGGGACACACCAACCGATACCTCATGGCGCGATCCTCCGGACCCCCACGCCGGCAAGAGCAACGCGGCTTTCCGGTGTACGCCGCCGGGCGGGCTGTCGCGTCCGATCTCCGACCTGTCGTCGGCACTCGAGGGCCGGCATCGGTCGTGGCGTCGGCGATCGCGCGCCGCGCCATTAACCATCTGGAATTAGGACGGTTATGGCCTCGGAAAGGGACGTGCCGGCGCCGCCATCCGGCCGCCGTCGGGCAAGTACGGAGGCCCTCCGGCACGGTCGTCTGACCTCTTCGCGTGGTCTGACGCCAAGCGCATGCGGTCCGGCGAGCCGGACCTCCAGGCCGGCGATGGCGGTCGCCGAGCGGCGCCCTTGGAAGTCGTGTCACGGACCTTTAACCGGCGGAGACCGGGCTGATGGCAAAGCCAAAATCTCTCAGCGGAGCATAGCCTTAGCAGTAAGAATGGTATTGCCATTTGCCGACCGATTACCGATAGTTAGCGCAATTCCGGCGGGGGAATTCCGACGATTTGACGATGCCCAAGCCCTGTCCGGGGCAACCGTAGCTCAAACTAACCGTGAGGGGTCGGCACATCATGCGCTTTTGCAAGCTGACGACTGCGGGGTTGGCGCTTGCCGCCCTCAGCTCTGCGCCGATGGTTGTTCAGGCGATGACGCTGGAAGAGGCGGTCAACGCGGCGATCATCTTCCATCCGCAGATTCAGCGTGACGAAGCCTTAGAGAGAGTGGCCGACCAGGAGATCGAAGAGGCCTATTCTCGCTACCTGCCGACTGTCGACCTCGATGTCGCCCTCGGCCGAGAAATCACAAGCACGCCGGTAACGCGCCAGGCCGGCAACGGCGGCACGGTGGGCAATTTCGTCTTGGACGCTAATGGCGTAGCCCGCCAGATGATCGTCGACGGCGGGGCGACGCCGGGCTCGGTGGCAGCCGCGCGGGCCAATCGTCGCGGCGCCACGGGCGACCTGCGCGAGACCTCCGAGCTGATCGCGATCGATGCCGTCCAGCTCTATCTCAACGTCCAGCGCGACCGTGAGTTCGTCGCCCTCGCAGAGGACAACGTCAGAGAGCATGAGGACCTGGTCGACCAGGTCGAGGGTCTCGTGGCCGCGGGGCGCGGCTCGGAGGCGGATACTGCGCAGGCCAACAGCCGTCTCGCATTGGCCCAATCGACGCTCGAGGAACTGCGCGGCACGCTGCGGGAATCTGAATCGCGCTTCATCGAGACAGTGGGCCAGGAGCCGGGCGATCTCGAGCCGGTCGCCCTGCCGGGCGACTACGTGGAGCCCGCCACGCTGGACGAGACGATCGCGCTTGCCATGGAAGGCAATCCTTCGGTGCAAGCAAGCTCGGCGCGGGTCGCGCAAACCAAGCACGAGATCAGGGTGGCTCGCGCCAACTTTTATCCGCGCGTCGACGTCGAAGCCTTCTCGGGCTGGCGCGAGAACCAAAGCGGCGTGGACGGAACCGACGCCGATCTCAACCTGAGAGCCCGCGGGCGCTGGAACGTTTTCAACGGCTTCGGGGATGTCGCCCGCGAGCGTCAGGCCGAGCAGCTTCACAACGCGGCCATCGGCACGTTCGACGACGAGCGCCGGCGGATTCGCGAGGAGACCCGGGTCGTCTGGGACAGCCTGGAAACCGCGCGGGCGCAGGTTCCACCCCTGACCCAGCATGTCGAAGCTCAGCGCCGCGTGCGCGAGGCCTATAGGGGGCAATTCGACGTCGGCCGCCGTACCTTGCTCGACCTGTTGGATTCTCAGAACGAGCTCTTTCAGGCCGAGCTTCAGCTTACCGACGCCGAGTTCAACGTGGACGTGTCCGAGTACGAGCTCATCTTCGTGACGGGCCGCCTGCTCAAGACTCTGGGCATCGTCGTCCCCTCGGACGAGGACGATCACTTGGAGCGGGGTGAGACCGACTGACGCTCATCTCACCGGAAGAATCCAAGCTCGATCCGACCATCGATCCAGAGGCGACGGGATCATGCAGAAGATGCTCATGAGGGGGAAGTAAGGTGCGCTGGGCTGTCACAGTTTCGATCTTTGGGCTTGTAGCCGGCACCGGCGCCCTCTTCCACGCGAACAACGTTGCCGCCGAGACCGTCAAAGAGGCGGTCGAGGCCGCGATCGCATTCCACCCCCAGGTACGCCGGGATCAGGCGCAAAGCATCGCCGCCGATCAGGCCGTCGAGGAGGCTTATTCGGACTTCCTGCCGGATCTCGACGTCGATGTCTCCAGCGGTCCTGAGGTAACCTCGAGCCCGACGACGCGCGGCGCCGGCAACGGCGGCACGACCTTGAAGTACCGCAGCGACGGCCGCGCGACTTTCAGTCAGCTCCTGTTCGATTTCTTCGAAACCTCGAACGAAGTGGCCTCAGCGCGCTCCGAGCTGCGGGCGAGCCATGCCACGGTCCAAGCGACCAGTGAGCGCATCGCGCGCCTGGCAGTCGAGCAGTACCTCTCGGTCTATCAGGCGCGGGAGCAGGTCGGACTGGCGGCGGCGAACGTGGCCGACCACGAGGAAGTGGTCGACTTGATCCGCGGCCGAGTCTCCGCGGGCCGTTCGGCCGAAGCCGATCTGGATCAAGCGGTCTCCCGCCTTGCGTTGGCGCGCTCGACGCTCGTCGCGCTTCAGGGCTCGGAGCGTCAGGCGACGTCGCGATACATCGAGACCGTGGGGCAGGCGCCGGGCACGCTGGACATGCCGGAGGAGCCTGACGTTCCGGAAGTCGGGGACCTCGACACGGCCTTGGCCACGGCGATGGATCGCAACCCGCTTGCGCATTCGACCGCGGCGAGCTGGGATGCGCGCAAGAGCGACATCGAAGTGGCTCGTGCCGCCTACTTCCCCCGTTTCAACGTCGAGGCGACCGGCGGTCTCGTCGACAATGCCGACGGCGTAAGCGGCTTGCGAAAGGACCTGAGCGTTCTCCTACGCATGCGCTGGAATCTGTTCAGCGGATTCGGTGACCTCGCGCGCACGCGCGCGGCCACCTTCGAGGCCAACGCGGCATCGCGGACCGACGCGGAGATCCGCCGTCAGATTCGCGAGTCCGTACGTATCGCCTTCGAGTTGCTGAAAACGAGGCAGGCGCGCCTGACACCGCTACGCGACGATGTGACGGCGAGCCGCCAGACCTATGACGCCTATCAGGAGCAGTTCCGTCTCGGCCAAAGGACGCTGCTCGACCTGCTCGACGCACGCGACGAGCGCTTCGATGCCGAGAACGAGCTGGTGGGCGGCGAAGTGGATGTCTTGCGCTCCCATTTCGACCTGCTCTTCGCCACGGGGTTGTTGCTCGAGCATTTCGGTATCGTGATCTACGAGCCTGAGCAGCGCTTCGATGAGCGCGGCGAAGGCATCAACCGCGTGGCGGTCGGCAGCGGTGGCGCGGAAGACCTCGCGGCAGCGAGCGAGAGCGAGCCGCAGCCCCTGCCGGTGAAGGAGGCGCTCGCCTTTTCGGAGATCGACTGGAGCGCCGAGACCATCCTGCCCGGCGCCGCGGATTTCGGTTTCTGGCTGGGCGCGGAGCAGCAGAGAATCAAGTCGCCCTTGGACGAGGATGAGCGCCGGGCGCAAGTCGCCGCCGAGCCAGCCGTCGTGGCCGCGGTCATGCCTCGGCGGAACTTCGCCGAGATCGATGTCGAGACCGTGGCCGTCATGGCGGCCCTTCCGGAGACGGTGATCGAAGAGCTTCCCGCTTTGGCCTTCGGTTTCCCGGAGCCGCTGGAGAGCGTCGGCGGGGCCGGAGCGGCCACCGAGTCGAGTGCTGCCTTTCCGGTCAGTGCTCAAGGGGCCTTTTACTACCGCTATGACACCGCGGTCGAGGAATTGGCTTCGCTGCCCTTCGTCGCGGCACTTGGCGCCGGCGCACGCTAGGCTAACCCCACATCTCTACAACTTTAAGGAGCGGTGGCGACCTTTCGCATCGCCGACCCGGCTTTCGAGGAAGCGCGTTCGGTGGCGCCTATGCGCGTTTGGCGACTGCAGGGCGGCTGTTTCTTCGCGCCGGCCTCTTGACAGGACCCCGCCCGAACCCAAACTCTCGGGGCTACGCGGTTAGCGCCAAGCTGCTGAAACATTACTGGAATTAAGGATAATCACTTTGGCGCAACACGACGGACATGTTACGCTTGCGCCCCATTAGGCGGCGCCCAGAGGTGGCAGACGACTCATGAACGACGATCGAGACGAGATGAATGTCTCCGGCGTCGGCGACATGATCGCAGACAACCAGAACGAACCCCTCCTCGTCGATCTCCTGAGCGAAGCGGGCAACGCGACGCAATCCCATTCGGCGGACGCCAGCCTGCACTTCGCCGATGGCGACGGCACCGATTTCCTCGATCTGGCCGACATTCTCTTGGGGGCGCCTGGAGCGGACAACATCGACGACTATGTGCTCGCCATCAATCACGGCAAATCGAGCACGCTTCTGGTCGACATCGGCGGCAACGGCAACTTCGCCAATCCCGACTTGGTGCTGGAGATCGGGGGCGTCGATTGGGACAGCGGCACCGCCGGGCAGATGGCATCGCTGGTCGATGACGCCGTCATCGTCGTGGTCTAACGGGACAGACAAACAAGAAGACGCGCATTCGGAACGCTTGGGTGGGACCCGCTCGTGTGTCGAGCCCGACACAGGAATTCGACAGGCGTGGCAGTTCGTTAACGTTCGATACTGTATGACTGGGATTCCAGGAGGTGCTATAGACTCCGCCTTGAATCCCGGCTCATCAAGAAATGCTCTCGCCTCAAATCGCGGGACGGGTCGTCTTTCTCGTCAAACTCGGGGAGTAGCTGGTGGCGAAATCAGGCAGCCCGGAAGCCGGTCTGGAGCGTGGCCCGTCTGCGACCCAGAGCGGTGCCGAGGCGCCAACCGGACCGGCCGCCGAGGGCGCCGCGCCGTCCGACCGGCCTGCGGGCAACGGCGAGGACAGTCCGGGCTGGGGCTCGAAGCCGGCAATGGCCCCGCTTTCCGGCACCTCTGGAGGGCGGAGCCAGAAATCGGGCCCGGGTGCGACCCGCTCCAACGATGGGACCGCGCGCCTGGCCGAGGCGGCCCGGCGCTTTCTTGAGACCGCACCGGCGGCAGCCTCGGCCGCCGACGACGACAAGGGAGCGGCCGTGGTGGGCCGGCAGCCCAAGCCCCTGAAGATGCCGGGACCGGAGTCGCCGGAGCAGCGTCAACGCTCGAACGGTCCAAGCCCTGGCGCGGCGCCGGCTCTCGATAGCGCGGACGCGGAGCGCAGTGCGAATGGCGATCGCGACGCCTCGAAGCGCGCAGACCTGCGCCCGCGCAGCATGTC
>JAKSDN010000728.1 GCA_022360075.1 Kiloniellales bacterium
CGCCCTTCATTTCGTCGCTCTTCAGCTCGCCTTTGCGCGCCTTCGCGCTGAGCTCGCCAAGCTCCTTGGAGATCTCGACGATCCCCTTACGGTCGGCCTCCTTGATCACCGGCACGACCAGCCCGTTCGGCGTGTCGGCAGCGAAGCCGATGTTGTAGTAGTGCTTGCGGATCAGCTTGTCGCCGTCCGGGTGGATCGACGAGTTGACCTCCCAATGGGTCTTGAGCGCCGAGACGCTGGCCTTGATCAGGAAACTGAGCAGCGTGACGCGATAGCCCTGTTCCTTCGCGGCCGTGTCCAGCTCCTTTCGGTACTTGTCGATCTCAGTGATGTCGGCCTCTTCGTTGTGCGTGACGTGCGGCACGTTGAGCCAAGAGCGGTGCAGCGCCGGGCCGGAGATCTTCTTGATCCGCGGCATCTCGACGTCCTCGACCGCGCCGAACTTCGAGAAGTCGATCTCCGGGATCGGTGGGATGCCGGAACCGGCCACAGGAGCCGCCGCCTTGGGCGCCGCGGCCTCGGCCGCGCCCTTGAAGTAGGCGGTCACGTCCTCGCGGAGGATCCGGCCCTTGCGCCCGGAGCCTCCGACCTTCGAGAGATCGACGCCGAGTTCGCGCGCGAAGGCGCGCACCGACGGCGAGGCGTGGGCCTTGGCGAAACCGGCCTCGTCCACGGGCGCCAAGTTCCCGGCCGCTGCAGCCGGGGCAGCGGCTGGCGCGGCCGCGGGCGCCACTGCGGGCGCGGGCCGTGGCGCGGCAGGCTCTGCCTCCTGCACGCCCTTCGGTGACGGCGGCGCGACCGGCGCGGAGGCTTCGCCGGCCTCGAGCGTCAGGATCAGGGAGCCTTCCGAGACGGTGTCGCCTTCCTTGACCGCCAGCGAGATCACCTTGCCGGCCGCCGGCGCCGGCACCTCCATGGTCGCCTTGTCGCTTTCCAGCTCGATCAGCGGATCCTCTTCGGCGACCGTGTCGCCGGGCGCGACCATGATCGTGATCACCGGCACGTCGGAGAAATCGCCGATGTCGGGAACTTTCACTTCAATGGCGGACATGCTTGCTTTCCCCTCCCTTGGGCGCGTCAGGCCGTGCGCGGATTCGGCTTCGCGCCGTCGATATCGTATTTCTTGAGCGCCGCCTGAAGATCCTTCTTAGTCACCGCGCCCTCGCGGTAGAGCGCGACCATGGCGGCGGCGGCGATGTGGTTGTGATCGACCTCGAAGAAGCGGCGCAGGTTGACGCGGCTGTCCGAGCGTCCGAAGCCATCGGTGCCCAGGACGATGTAGGGCTGCTCGACATGGGCGCGGATCTGCTCGGCGTAGTTCTTCATGTAGTCGGTCGCCGCGATCACCGGCCCCTTGGCCTTGGCCAGAGTCTGCGTGACATAGGGCACGCGCGGCTTCTCGAAGGGGTTCAGGCGGTTCCAGCGCTCGCAATCGGCACCGTCGCGGGCCAGCTCGTTGAAGCTCGGCGCCGACCAGAGATCCGCGGTGACGCCGAAGTCCTTCTTCAGCATCTCCGCCGCCTTGATCGCCTGGACGAAGATCGTGCCCGAGCCCATCAGGTTGACGTGCTTCTTGCCCGGCCGCGCGGTCTTGGCGAAGAGATAGAGGCCGCGCTTGATGCCATCCTCGACGCCTTCCGGCATGTCCGGATGGCTGTAGTTCTCGTTCATCACGGTGAGATAGAAGAACACGTCCTCCTGCTCGACGAACATGCGCTGCAAGCCGTGGTGGACGACCACCGCGACTTCGTAGCTGAAGGTCGGGTCGTAGCTGACGCAGTTCGGGATCGTGCCGGCCAGGATGTGGCTGTGCCCGTCCTCGTGCTGCAGGCCCTCGCCGTTCAACGTTGTCCGCCCGGCCGTGCCGCCGACCATGAAGCCGCGCGCGCGGCTGTCGCCGGCGGCCCAGGCGAGATCGCCGACGCGCTGGAAGCCGAACATGGAATAGTAGATGTAGAAGGGAATCATCGGCACGCCGTGCACGGCGTAGGCGGTCGCGGCCGCGACCCAGTCGGCCATGGCACCGGCCTCGTTGATCCCCTCCTGCAGCACCTGGCCGTTCTTCGATTCCTTGTAGAACATGAGCTGGTCGGCATCCTCGGGCTTATAGAGCTGGCCCTTGGTGCTGTAGATGCCGAGCTGGCGGAACATGCCCTCCATGCCAAACGTGCGGCTCTCGTCCGGCACGATCGGCACCACGTTCTTGCCGACCTTCTTGTCGCGGCAGAGCGTGGTCATGATCCGTACGAAGGCCATGGTGGTCGAGATCTCGCGCTCGCCGGTGCCCTTGATCTGCGCCTGGAAGGCATCGAGCGCCGGGATCTCCAGCTTCGGCGCGTCGCGCCACTTGCGCTCCGGGAAGGCCCCACCCAAGGCATCGCGCCGCGCCTTGAGATAGGCCTTCTGCTCGGCCGTGAGCTCGACCAGCGGCGCCTTCGGCAAGTCCTCGTCGGAGATCGGAATCCTGAAGCGGTCGCGGAAGGCGCGGAGCTGGTCCTCGGCCAGCTTCTTCTGCTGGTGGGTGATGTTCATCCCCTCACCCGCCTCGCCCATGCCGTAGCCCTTGACGGTCTTGACCAGCAGCACGGTGGGCTGGCCTTGGGTGTTGGCGGCCCGGTGCATGGCGGCGTAGACCTTTTGCGGATCGTGCCCGCCGCGCTGCAGCATCCAGATCTCCTCGTCGCTCATGTCGGCGACCAGGGCCTTGGTCTCCGGATAGCGGCCGAAGAAGTTCTCGCGCGTGTAGGCGCCGCCCTTCGACTTGAAGGCCTGATAGTCGCCGTCGACCGTTTCCTCCATCAGGCGCACCAGCATGCCGCTCGTGTCCTTCTCGAGCAGGCCGTCCCAGCCCGAGCCCCAGATGCACTTGATGACGTTCCAGCCGGCGCCGCGGAACTCGCCTTCCAGCTCCTGGATGATCTTGGCGTTGCCGCGCACCGGGCCGTCGAGCCGCTGCAGGTTGCAGTTCACCACGAAGATCAGATTGTCGAGGTTCTCGCGCGCCGCGAGGCTGATCGCGCCCAGGCTCTCCGGCTCGTCCATCTCGCCGTCGCCCAGGAAGGCCCAGACCTTGCGGTCGGCCATGTCGATGTGGCCGCGGTTGTGCATGTATTTCATGAAGCGGGCCTGATAGATCGCCATCAGCGGGCCGAGACCCATCGAGACCGTCGGGAACTGCCAGTAGTCCGGCATCAGCCAGGGATGGGGATAGGAGCTGAGCCCCTTGCCGTCGACCTCGGAGCGGAAGTTGTCGAGCTGCGCAGCCGTCAGGCGCCCTTCCATGAAGGAGCGCGCGTAGATCCCCGGAATGACGTGGCCCTGAAAGAAGACCAGGTCGCCGCCGTGGGTCTCCGTGCGCGAGCGCCAGAAGTGGTTGAGGCCGATGTCGTAGAGCACGGCGGAGGAAGCGAAGGAGGCGATGTGCCCGCCGTACTCGCTCGTCACCTTGTTGCGGCGCACGACCGTGGCCATGGCGTTCCAGCGGTTGATCGTGCGGATGCGCCACTCCATCTCCAGGTCGCCCGGATGGGGCACCTGCTGGTCGGTCGGAATGGTGTTGAGATAGGCCGTCGTCGCGCCGAAGGGCAGATTGGCGCCCAGGCTCCGCGCCGCCGCCACGGAGCGATCGAGCAGGAAGTGCGCGCGCTCGCTGCCGTCGCGGTCGATGACGTCCTCGATGGCGTCCAACCATTCCCGGGTCTCGATCGGATCGACATCGTGGTTGGCGGTTCCGGGTGCGTCTGTCATCGCTCAGCCTCTGGTCTTGTTCCGAAAAAGCCGGCCGGCGTCGGAGGGAGTGGCCGACGCCGGCCGAGGGCGCCGCTCAGGAGAAGAACTGACCGCCGTTCGGGGAGATCGTGGAGCCGGTCAGGAAGCCAGCATCGTCGGATGCCAGGAAGACCACGCAGCGCGCGATCTCCTCCGGCTCGCCAAGCCGGCCCACGGGGATCAGCGGCAGAATGTTCTTCTTGAGAACCTCTTCGGGGATGGCGCGGACCATCTCGGTGCCGATGTAGCCCGGGCAGATCGCGTTGACGGTAATGCCCTTGAAGGCCCCCTCCTGCGCCAGGGCGCGGGTGAAGCCGATGTCGCCGGCCTTGGCGGCCGAGTAGTTGACCTGCCCCATCTGGCCCTTCTGGCCGTTGATGGAGCTGATGTTGACGATCCGGCCAAAGCCGCGCTCGCGCATGCCGGGCCAGATCGAGTGGGTCATGTTGAAGAGGCCGCTGAGGTTCGTGTCGATGACCTCTTTCCACTGCTGGGGGGTCATCTTGTGGAACATGCCGTCGCGGGTGATGCCGGCGTTGTTGACCAGCACCTCGACGGGGCCGACGTCGGCCTCGACCTGCTTGATGCCCGCAGCACAGGCCTCGTAGTCGGCGACCGACCACTTGTAGACCGGAATGCCGGTCTCATCCTTGAACTTCGACGCCGCTTCGTCGTTGCCGGCGTAGTTGGCCGCGACCGCGTAGCCGGCCTCCTTGAGCGCCTTGGAGATCGCCGCGCCGATGCCGCGCGAGCCTCCGGTCACCAGTGCTACCCGTGCCATGACTGCCTCCTCCCCGTGGTTTCTTTGCGTTCAGTCGCGTTCGACGCAGAGCGCGACGCCCATGCCGCCGCCGATGCAAAGCGTGGCGAGGCCCTTCTTGGCGTCGCGGCGCTTCATCTCGAACAAGAGGGTATTGAGCACGCGGCAACCCGATGCGCCGATCGGATGGCCGATCGCGATGGCGCCGCCGTTCACGTTCACGATCCCAGGGTCCCAACCCATGTCCTTGTTCACCGCGCAGGCCTGGGCGGCGAAAGCCTCGTTGGCCTCCACCAGATCGAGATCATCGGCCTTCCAGCCGGCCTTCTCCAGGGCCTTGCGCGAGGCCGGGATCGGGCCCGTCCCCATGATGGTCGGATCGACGCCCGCCGTCGCATAGGAAGCGACGCGGGCGAGCGGCTCGATACTGCGCCGTTCCGCCTCGTCGGCGGTCATCAGCAGCGTCACCGCGGCGCCGTCGTTCAGGCCCGAGGCATTGCCGGCGGTTACCGTGCCTTCCTTGTCGAAGGCCGGCCGCAGCTTCTGCATGTTCTCGATCGTCGCGCCATGGCGGATGTACTCGTCATCCTCCACGACGATGTCGCCCTTGCGATTCTTGACGGTGACGGGCGCGATCTCGTCCTTGAACTTGCCGGCCTTCTGCGCCGCCTCGGCCTTGTGCTGGGAGGCGAGCGCGAACTGGTCCTGCTCGTCGCGCGAGAGCTGCCATTGCCGGGCCACGTTTTCGGCGGTCGTGCCCATGTGATAGCCGTTGAAGGCGTCCCACAGGCCGTCCTTGATCATGGAATCGATGAACTTCACGTCGCCCATCTTGTGGCCGGCGCGCAGATGGGCCACGTGGGGCGAGAGGCTCATGCTCTCCTGCCCGCCGGCGACGACGATGTCCGCATCGCCCAGGGCGATGTGCTGGCTGCCCAACGCGACCGCGCGCAGGCCCGAGCCGCAGACCTGATTGATGCCCCAGGCCGCGCTCTCGACCGACAGGCCGGCGCCGATGTGCGCCTGGCGCGCCGGGTTCTGGCCTTGGCCCGCGGTCAGCACCTGGCCGAGGATCGTCTCGGACACCTCGCCCGCCTCGACGCCCGCGCGCGCGAGCACCGCCTTGATCGCGGTGGCGCCCAGTTCATGCGCCGGAGTCTTCGCGAAGGAGCCGTTGAAGCTTCCGACAGCGGTCCGTGCCGCGGCGGCGATCACGACATTGGTCATCCCTGTTCCTTTCCCCTATCGATAGCGGCCGCTTCCCGCGCCCTCGCGGCATTCGGGAACCGTCAGGCGGCGCTCGGCCTGCGCACGCCGCAATCTTGCCTCATTTTGCCGCGGGTGGGACCGGACGCCCCGTCCGCCGACTCAGATTTCCCCTTGCGCACCGATGACGGCGACGGCCGTCATGTTCAAAAGTCCGCGCACCGTGATCGACTGCGAGACGATGTGCGCCGGCTTCGCCGCACCCAGCATGATCGGGCCGACCGAAACGCCGCCGCCCAAGGTCTTCATCAGGTTGAGCGAGATGTGGGCGGCATCGATGTTCGGCATCACCAGCAGGTTGGCCTCGCCGTTGAGGCTGGAATGGGCGAAGACGCGCTTGCGGATCCGCGACGACAGGGCGGCATCGGCGTGCATCTCGCCGTCCACTTCCAGGTCCGGCGCCCGGCCACGTAGGATCTCGACGGCGTCGCGCATCTTGCGGGCGGAGGCCGTGTCGCGGTCGCCGAAGTTCGAATAGGACACCAGCGCGACCTTCGGCTCGACGCCCATGCGTTGCAGCGTGCCGGCCGCGAGCATGGCGAGCTCCGCCAGTTCCTCGGCGCTGGGATCGGGCGTGACATAGGTGTCGGACAGGAACACCGTGCCCGCGGGCAGCACCAGGGCGTTCATGGTCGAGAGGTCCCTCACCCCATCGGCCTTGCCGATGATCGAGCGCAGGATGCCGAGGTGATGGGCGAAGCGGCCGTTGACCCCGCAGATCGCCGCATCCACCTCGCCGCGCTGGAGCAACAGGAAGGCCAGTGCCGTCGACTCGTTGCGCACCCAACGCGCGGCCTCGGCCAGCGGCAGCCCGTCGCGGCCGATCAGCGCGTGCAAGGCCTCGGCATGGTCGGCATCGCCCAGGTCGCTTGGGTCGACCACCTCGAGCGTCTCGCCCACTGCCAGGCGCAGACCCAGCTCTCGGATCCGCCGGGCGATGTGCTCTCGGCTGCCGATCAGGACGGGCCGGGCAATCCCGGCGTCCAGCGCCTGCTGGGCCACCTGGAGCACGCGCTCCGACTCGCCCTCGCCGTAGACGACCCGCTTGGGGTCGCTCTGCGCCTTTTCGAAAACCGGCTTCATCAGCATGCCGGAGCGAAACACGAAGCGCGAGAGCTTCTCCTTGTAAGCCGCCAGATCCTCGATCGGCCGCGTCGCAACGCCGCTGTCCATGGCCGCCTTGGCCACCGCCGGCGCGATCTCCAGGATCAGGCGCGGATCGAA
>JAKSDN010000653.1 GCA_022360075.1 Kiloniellales bacterium
CATCCAGCTCGAGACGCGGCGGCGCAACCGCCTCACCGGGCGGGTGGAGGCGGTCGGGCCCGAGGGCTTCACGATCGCCGTCCGCCAGACTTTCGGGAACTGCCCGCAGTACATCCAAAGCCGCGCGGTCGAGGTCTTGCCGCAGATCGATAGCGCCGATCGCGAGTGGCCGGTCGAGCGGGCGGACCACTTCGACACGCACACCCGCGCGCTCATCGAGGCGGCCGATACCCTCTTCATCGCCACCGCCTATACGGCCGAGCCGGACGACTGGAGCCACGGCGCCGACGTCTCCCATCGCGGCGGCAAGCCGGGCTTCGTCAAGGTCGAGGACGAGCGGACCTTCGTCTTCCCCGACTTCTCCGGCAACAACCACTTCAACTCGGTTGGCAACATCCTGCTCAATCCCAAGGCCGGCTTTCTCTTCGTCGACTTCGAGGCCGGCGAGCTGGTCACGATGACCGGGGCGGCCGAGATCGTCTGGAGCGGCGAGGAGGTCCGGGCCTTCGTCGGCGCCCAGCGGCTGATTCGCTTTCGCGCCGAAGAGGTGATCCGGATCGCGGGCGGCCTGCCGCTGCGCTTCGACTTCGAAGAAAACTCGCCCATGCTCGAGCGCACGGGAAGCTGGGCGCAGACCGCAGAAAACATCGCCAGCCGAAAGCAGCGCGACACCTACATCCCCTACGAGGTCGCCGAGGTCCAGCCGGAGAGCGAGAGCATCACCTCGTTCTATCTGCAACGGTCGGACGGCCGGCCGCTGGTCAGTTATGAGCCCGGCCAGTTCCTGCCGATTCGGCTGACGGTCCCCGGCCAAGCCGAGCCGGTCCTGCGCAGCTATACCCTGTCGGACGCGCCCGACCGCGAGCGCTACCGATTGTCGATCAAGCGCGAGGGCGGCGAGGCCCTGGTCTCGAACTTCCTGCACGACCAAGCCAATGCCGGCTTCGCGTTGGAGGCCATGGCGCCGCGTGGCAAATTCGTCCTCGATCCCTCGGGCAAGCGCCCGGTCGTCCTGCTTTCGGCGGGTGTCGGCATCACGCCGATGATCGCAATGGCGAACGCCATCATCGACCAGGGTCTGCGGACGCGGATGTTCCGCCGGACCTATTTCATCCACGGCGCCCGCGACGGCCGCTCGCACGCTTTCGGCGATCAGGTCCGCCAACTCGCCGCCGAACACGAGACCTTCAGCACCCACATCCGCTACAGCGCGCCCGGCTCGGCCGACCGGCTCGGCGTCACCCACGACAGCGAGGGCCATGTCGACATCGCGCTGTTGAAGGCGCTGCTGCCGTTCGACGATTTCGACTTCTATCTCTGCGGGCCGCAGCCCTTCATGCGCGCCCTCTACGACGGCCTGATCGGTCTCGGCGTGCGCGAAGACCGGATCCACTACGAGTCCTTCGGCCCGGCCACGCTGCTCAAGCGCGACGCCGAGCCGACGCCGCGGAAACCCTCGGGCGAGGCCGTCGAAGGACCGGTCGCGGTCAAGTTCACCGAGTCCGATATCGAAGCGGTCTGGACCCCCGACAAAGGCACGCTGCTCGATCTGGCGGAGGCCTCGGGCCTCAGCCCGGCCTTCTCCTGCCGCACCGGCATTTGCGGCACCTGCGCCACCCGCATGGCCTGCGGCCAAGTCGACTACATCGAGGAGCCGAGCGCGCCGGCCGGCGACGACGAGGTCCTGATCTGCTGCTCGACGCCCCGCTCGAGCGCAGGCGAGGCAACCTGCGGCGGCGAGCACGCCGTCGTCTTGGCGTTGTGAGAGCCGGGGTCTGCGGGCGGGCTTGCCAACATCAAACGTTGAGATCGAAGACCCTTGGAGATGTAGCAACCGATTTCGAGAGCCACTAAAAGCCGGAAAGCTCCGTCATTGCGAGCGGAGCGAAGCAATCCAAGCGGCTGACAGCGGCGCGCCGGCTCTGGATTGCCACGCCGGCTAACGCCAACTCGCAATGACGGCGAAGAGACAGGTTCCACTCCACGCAGCATGGTAGAAGCCCTTCGTGAGGCCGTAGCGAATGGCCCAGTTCGAATGCTTTGCAGGGCCTATGCCTTCGCCTCACCCGCTATGTCGCGACGTGGTAGCGGAAGATCTGTTCTTCCGCCGAAACGCCTTTCAGCCTGGCAAGTTCGGGCCGGCCGCTGTAGCCCGACTGGCTCAAGAGAGCGGGGACCTCGTCGTTGTCGTTCAGCGCGCGGGTCAAGCAGATCTCGCCTGCGTCCGCCAGGCCCTGGACCCGCGCGGCGATGTTCACCGTCTGGCCGAAATAGTCCAAGGTCTGACCGGCATTGATCGCCAGAGCGGGGCCGGCGTGCAGCCCGACCTTCAGGCCGACCTCGTCCCCTCGGCGGCCGTCGGCCAGTTCCCGCATGGCCGCCATCATCGCGATGGCCGCGGCGGTTCCGTCGTTGCCGTTCGGAAACGCGGCCATCACGGCATCGCCCATGGTCTTGACCACCGCCCCGGAGTGGTGTCGCACGACCTGCTTGAGGGCGGCGAAATGATCCTGAACCAGCCTGTAGGCGGCGAGATCGCCTTCGCGGTCGTAGAGCGCCGTGGAACCCTTCAGGTCGGTGAACAGCAGGGTGAGGCTGCGCAGCTTGAGCTTCAGGTCGGGCGCCAATTCCTGCATGGCGAAGTTGTCGCGAAAGGCCTGGTTGTTGAGGAGGTGCTTGCCCGTCAGGCGGCGGCTGAATACCGGCGGGCCTTGGTCCAAGATCGCCCTGATCTCCGCCATGTCGCGATGAAGCACGCGGCACCAGACCGTCTGGTCGGTCTCGTTGGCCAGCGCCAACGCGGCGTCTCCAGCCTGGACCGAGACCTCGGGCTGCGAGAAGCCCGCATTGGACAGGGACAGCTCGATGGCCTTCGCTTTCCCCGACGCCGGCGCTTCTTCTTCCACCACCAGCAATTCCGCGCCCGAATGGGTGTCGAGGCAGATCAGCCGGTAACCCTCGCCGGCCTCGAGACGGAGCGGCAAGGTCGCCGCCTGGCCGGGCTCGAGCTTCACGTCGGCCACCGTATGGCGCTCGTGATAGTCCCGCCAATCGTCGCGATAGGGATAGCTGGAGGAGGTGTAGTAGTGCTGGTAGGTGGCGAAATCGCGATGCAGATCGAAGGCGGCGCCCGGCACCGCATAGGCGAAACTGACCTCGACCGTATCGTCCAGCACCGAGTCCACGTCCTTGTCGCACAGGGAGCAATGCAGGGTATCCTCGGCGACCCGGTCGAGCTCGGCCACGCTATGGGTAATGCCGCCGCACAGCGGGCAGACCATGCCCCACTCGAGATCGAACAGGCCGAGCTTGGCGCCGTGCACGAAGAGGTCGAGCGCCGTCTCCGAGCCGACTCC
>JAKSDN010001513.1 GCA_022360075.1 Kiloniellales bacterium
TCGTCCGACTCGCCGTGTTCTTCGTGATGCGCGTGGTCGTGCTCCTCTTCGTGCGCTTCGCTCTCCCAGGCACCGCCCTCGCGGCTGCGCAAAAGCTCGATATCGTCGAGTTCCATCAGCTCGACGAGCTTGGCCTTCGAGGCCAGCGCCTCGAGCGGCTTCTCCAGGAAGGTCTCCAGATCCTCGCCGACCCAGAAGACCAGCTCCGCAGCCTCGAGCGCGCGGGCCTCCGACGGCCGCAGGCTGTAGCTGTGCGGCGAGCCCGCGCCCTTGACCAGCAGGACCGGCTCCGCCACACCCGCCATGACGCCAGCCACCAGGCTGTGCACCGGCTTGATCGAGGCCACCACCTTGGGCGCGGCTTCTGCGCCGCTTGACAAGACCATGACGGCGAACGCGGTGAGCGTCGCCGAACGCCAGTTTCGGGTTCTCACGTTTCTTCTCCCTCGAGCCAGCAAGCGATCGGGCGCTTGTTTCGTGTTTTCAAAATGCAATAGTATAACGTTTCAGGCTCGGCGCAAGGGCGGAGTCGAACCCGGTCGAGGAGATGCCATGACGCCAAAGTCCGAAGGACCGAGCTCCTTTCCGACGGCTCGGCACAATCACCGGCGCTGCGTGGCCGAGGCCCTGGCCGCGGCCGATGTCCTGTGCCGCGGCCGCGGCGTACGGCTGACGCGGCTCCGGCGCCGCGTACTCGAGCTGGTCTGGGACAGCCACGCACCGGTCGGCGCTTACCAGCTCCTGCGTGAGCTCAGCCGCGAGCGCGAGAAGGCCGCGCCGCCCACCGTCTATCGCGCGCTCGACTTCCTGATGGCGCAAGGCCTGATCCACCGGATCGAGAGCCTCAACGCCTTCGTCGGCTGCATCGACCCGCGCGCGCCGCACGTCGGTCAGTTCCTGATCTGCGACGACTGCGGCTCGGCGGCGGAGCTGCATGACTTGCGCATCGACCGCGCCATCTCGCGCGCCTCCGCCGAGGCGGACTTCACCGTCGAGCGCTCGACCGTCGAGGTGCGCGGACTCTGTCCGGATTGTCGCCATGACCAACCTCCCGAGTCCTGAGCGCGCGGACGCCGTCCCGACCCCGGGCGGGGACGGCGATGTTCTCGTCGCCCTGTCTGGGATCGGCCATCGCTTCGGCCGGCGCCAGGTTCTGGAAGGGGTCGACCTGTCGGTGCGGCGCGGCGAGCTGGTGACGCTGATCGGGCCCAACGGCGCGGGCAAGAGCACGTTGGTGCGCATGGTGCTCGGCCTGCTGCGGCCGGCGGCCGGCTCGGTCAGCCTCAGTCCTGGTCTCGAGATCGGCTACGTGCCGCAGAAGATCGCCATCGATCCGGTGCTGCCGCTCAACGTGCGCCGCTTCCTGGATCTGCCGCGCCGCCACCCGGACACGGAGGTCGAGGCGGCCCTGGCCGAGGTCGGGGCCGAGGCCATCGCCGGCCAGCCGATGCAGGCGCTCTCGGGCGGCGAGCTGCAGCGTCTGCTGCTGGCCCGGGCGCTGCTGCGCCAACCTGATCTGCTGGTGCTCGACGAGCCCTTGCAGAACGTAGACTTCAGCGGCCAGGTCGAGCTCTCGCGGCTGATCGAGCGGGTGCGGCGCGAGCGCGGCTGCGGCATCCTCATGGTCTCCCACGACCTGCACCTGGTGATGGCGGGGACCAACCGAGTCGTCTGCCTGAACCGCCATGTCTGCTGCTCGGGCGCGCCCGAGGCGGTCAGCCGGCACCCGGCCTATCTCGCGCTGTTCGGCCACAAGGCGGCGGAGAGCTTCGCCGTCTACACCCACGCGCACGACCACGACCACGATCTCACCGGCAAGGTGGTCGAGCTTGCCGAACGCGATGCGACGACGCGCGACCGCGATGCCTGATTTCCTGTTGCGCGCCTTCCTCGGTGGCCTCGGCGTCGTGCTGGTGGCGGGGCCGCTCGGCTGTTTCATCGTTTGGCGGCGGATGGCCTACTTCGGCGATTCGCTCGCCCATAGCGCGCTGCTCGGCATCGCGCTCGGCTTCCTGCTCGGGATCAATGTGACCGTCGGCATCGCGGCGGCTGCGATCACCATGGCCTTGCTGCTGGTCCTGCTGCAGCAGCAGCGCCAGCTCGCCAGCGACACGCTGCTCGGCCTTTTGTCCCATTCGGGCCTCGCGCTCGGCCTCGTGGTGCTGAGCTTCTTCGAGAGCCTGCGCGTCGATCTCCTCTCCTACCTCTTTGGCGACGTCCTCGCGGTAACCTATAGCGACCTGCTTTGGATCTATGGCGGCGGGCTCGTGGCGCTCTTCGTCCTGGCAGCGATCTGGCGGCCGCTGCTGTTCACGACGCTGAACGAGGAGCTGGCCCGCGCCGAGGGCGTGCCGGTCACCGCCGTCCGCCTGGCCCTGATGCTGGTCATCGCCCTGGTGATCGCCGTCGCCATGAAGGTCGTCGGCATCCTCCTGATCACTTCGCTCCTGATCATTCCGGCGGCGACCGCCCGCCGCTTCGCCGAGACACCCGAGCGAATGGCCGCGATCGCCGTGGTGATCGGCGCGCTCGCGCTGGCCGGCGGCCTGCTCGGCTCGTTGCAGTGGGACACGCCGTCAGGACCCTCGGTCGTGGTCGCGGCGATGCTGCTATTCGCGGCGAGTGTTGTGGTGGGTGCGTTTCGTTCCAGGTTCGCGTGAGGTTTGGGAAAGTTGCTTGAGAGCGCTTACCGGGATCCGTCAAGCTGTTCGATTGGCTGGATGACCGCAGTGCGTCCTTCGAGACGCCCGCTCGCGCGGGCTCCTCAGGATGAGGATTTTTCTTCGTGCCACCAAGGATTTACCTCGTCCTGAGGAGCGCCCGCTAGGGCGCGTCTCGAAGGACGCACTGCGGTCATGCAGCCAAACCGAAGTTTCCTCGTAGCGATCAGACTCACCTAACCGTCCAGCACGGACAGCAGCACCGACTCCATCATTTGGCCCTGGTGATCGTTGAACTCGCCGAGCCCGGCGTCGGCGAGGGCGGCGAAGAACTCGCGGTCGCCGCTGCCGAAGCGGCGGAAGGACTCCGTCGGAACGAATAGGCTCGAAATCGTACGGCGCGGACCGCTCGCGGCGAAGCGCTGGGCCAGGATCAGGGCTTCGCGCTGCACCGGGGTGTGGGCGGCGGCATCGCCGATCACGATGATGGCCTGCTTCGCGCCGCGCCTGAGCGGCATGTCGAGCGCGCGGCGCAGGCCGTCGTAGAGCGCCTCCTGCGGCGTGCGACCGCCCTGGCGCGCGGCGCGCAGGGAGTCGACGAAAGCCTGCACCTCGGCCGCACGCCGGGCGGTCGGGGTCGGCGGCAGGATGCGCAGCAGCTCGCCGCGCAGGTCGTGGTCGCGGTAGGCGACGACGCCCACGCGCAGGGAGGGCACCAGGCGCTCGAGCACGGCGATGATGCCGGCCATGGAGAAGGAAAGCTCCTGCAGCACGAAGGTCATGCTCGCCGTCGTGTCGATGACGAAGACGATGTCCAGCTCCTTGATCACCCGCTGCTGCACGATCGCCTGCATCTCGGCGATCTTGCGCTGATGATCGGCGGCTTCGCCGTCCGCTTCCTGGATCTCGTTCTCGAGGCTGGTGGCGGCCGCCGACTCCTCCGCGGCGGCACGCTTGATGCGCTCGGCCTGGGCCTTGAGCTCGGCGGCGGCGCGGGCCTCGGCGTCGGCCGAGCGTGCGATATCTTCGGCCTGGGCGCGCAGTTCCTCGGTCGCCACGCGCACGTCGTCGATCTGCGCGTTGGCGTCGAAGCTGCGCCGGTAGTAGGGCATCAGGATGACGACGAGGAGCACGAAGGCGCCGGTCGCCATGGCCAGCACGTCGAGCGCCGAGAGCGAGAAGATCGACAGCTCGCGACTGCGCCGTTTCATGAGCGCGCGCCTCCCGGCCGCTCAGCCCGCGCCGGCCGGGCCGAGCCGCGCGGCGGTCAGGACCACGCGTCCGAGCGTGAGAATCTGACCATCGTGCAGCAAGACCGGATCGAAGGGGCCGAGCGCCTCGCCGTCGAGGTAGGTGCCGTTCAGGGAGTTGACGTCCTCGATGAAGATGCCGCCTGCCGATCGGCCGAGACGGAAGTGACGGCGGGAGACGCTGGAATCCTCGATGACGCGGTGACAGAGCAGGGGATGGCGGCCGATGGTCACGCCGAGATAGGTCCGCGCGAGCTCGGTCTCGCCGACCAGGATGCGCACGGGACGGCCGACGCCGTCGTGACCCTCGAAGCGCCAGCCGTCTTCGAGCTCGCCGCTGGGATCGCGAAAGGGATCGGGCGCAGGAACGGCCATGGCTTGCCTCCTCAGCCGCCGCGCCGCGCGGCGCGCGGATTGGGGTCGAGCACGGACAGGAGAATGCTCTCCATGATCTTGCCGCGATGGGTCACGAAGTCGCCGGCACCCGCGCGTGCGACGCGCTCGTAGAAGGCCCGGCCCTGCTTACGGCTGCCGGTGAAGATCGCCGAGACCCGGGCCGGCGGCGCGCTCTCCGGCCGGCCGTGGGTGAAGGTCGCGATCATGTCCAGCACCGGTCCCACGTTCTGGTCCTGCTCGGGCGCGTCGCCGATCAGCACGATGCGCGACTGCACGCCCGGCCGCCAGGGCATCTGGATCGCCTTCTGCAGAGCCTGGCCGACCGGCTCCGGGTAATCGTCGCCGCCGCCGGCCGCCAGGCTCTCGACGAAGGCCTGGATCCGGCCGAGGTTAGGCCCGGTCATGGGCTCGAGCTGGAAGACCTTGGCCAGGTACTCGTCGCCGCGGTCCTTGAAGGCGACGAAGCCGACGCTGAGGCTTGGCGCCAGGCGGTGCAGCACGCGCACGATGCCGAGCAGGTTGTGCTGCACGTCGCGGATCTCGTCGCGCATGCTGCCGGTGGCGTCCATGACGAAGACCAGATCGAGGTCGTCGATGAAGAGCGTCGACATTTCCTCTTCGAGCGCGCCTTTCTCCTGCTCCGTCTGATCGGCGCGGCTGGCGGCCTGGAGCAGCGCGTCCTCGGCTTGCGACTTGGAGGAGCGGGCCTCCTGCAACTCGTCCACGGCCTGTTGCCGCAGCGCCTCGGCCTCGGCACGGGCCTCCGCGGCCTCGAGCGCGATCTGTTGCGCCTGGGTCAAGGCCATGCCTGCGGCCTCGCGCTCGGCCTCGGCACCGGCCAGGTCTTCCTCGATCGAGGGCTGCTTCAGATAGAAAGGAAAGAGGAAGATCGCGACCAGGATGAAGACGCCGAGCGCCGAGGCGAAGAGGTCCAAGGCCGAGATGCTCAGCACATCGAGGTTGCGCTTCGGCCGCAGGCGCATCGCCGCTCAGTCCTCGTAGAGCCGGTTGATCAGGTTGTCGAGGCAGTACTGCCCCGCCTCGTTGAGCGCGCCTTCCTCCTTGGCCTGGACGACGTGCTGCAGCAGCACGAGGACGGCGGACATCACCAGGGCCAGCAGCGTGGTGTTGAAGGCGACGGCGAGGCGCTTGGTGAGCTCGGCCAGCAGGGCGGGGTCCTGCACGTCGACCGAGCCGGCATAGGCGAGCGCGAGGGAGATGCCGATCACCGTGCCGATGAAGCCGAGCGTCGGGATCACCCAGACGACGTAGCGGATCACGCTGTAGCGCAGGTCGATCTCGTGCAAACAAAGATCGAGGCTCGAGTTCAGCAGCGCGTTGGCCTGATCGATCGAGCGGCTGGTCTGGAACTGCAGGATGATGCGCTGGATCAGGCGCGGCAGGAAGCGGCCGTAGGCCTTGGCGCCGGGCACCGAGGACTGCCGGGCGGCGGCATAGATGCGGCGCAGCTCGGGGCCTTGCAGGATCGTGCGCTCGTCTTCCGGCAGATAACCGCTGCGGAGCTGCTGGCGCTCGGCCATGGCCTCGCGCGTGCGCACGATCAGCTCGCCGAAGCCAAGCGCGAAGACCAGCCACATCAGGTTCTGCACCGTGAAGGGGTAGGTCTCGCGGTTGCGGTCCAGGAGCACGACCGCAATCCAGTCCGGCAGATAGAGCTCCATCGCGTGGATCGCACCGACCGCGCCGGCAAGGCAGGCGAGCAGGATCACCGGGTGGGAGAAGATCCGCCGCACCGGCCCCCTGACCTCGACGCTTTCCTGATCGCCGTTGAAGGTCGCGTCCATCCTCGCTCCGTTTTGCTTCTCGAAGGACCGCTAAAGCCGCTTGGGCACGACTTCGCCGGTCACCGGATCGCGCTCGACGCGGCCCCGCGGCTTCTCCGCGCCGCTTTCGCGCGGCGTATCCGGACGCCAGCGGCCGGGCTCGCCGTTACCGCCGGCCAGGCTCATCTGCCCCAACAGGCCGCGCAGCGTGCAGCGGTGATTGCCGAAGCGCAGCAGCGCGTCCGGCCCGACGAAAGCCTGGCGCAAATCGTCCCATTGCTCCGCCTCGTCGTCGCCTGTCGCGGCGCGACGCTGCCAGGTGCCGCCCTTGCTACCGCAGTCGGTAACATAAAAGCGGTTGTCGTCGGTGACGACGACCTCGGCATGCCGGCCCGCCACCGAGCCGTCGGCCAGCACGATGTCGGCGTAGGGGCTGCGGCCAATCACGTAGCTTCGCAAATCCTGGTGTCCTCTCGTGATAGTGGGTACTAGGGGTCTCAGGGCTCGGAGGCGCTGGTATCGCGGATCTGAGGCTCGGCGTTACCCGAAATCTGGTTCTCGCCGAGCTCCGCGTCCGCGCCCGGACTCAGCGCGACGGCATGACCGCTGTTGTTCTCGATCCTGTTGTCGAGGATCCGGCCCTTGCCGCCGTCGAGGATGAGAATGCCGTGCTCGCCGTTGTCCTTGATCTCGTTGTCCTCGATCCTCGGGGCGCCGCCGTTGATCACGACGATGCCGGAAAAGGCGTTGCCGACGATGCTGTTGCCTTCGAGAAGCCCGCGGCCGCCGTCGTAGACGAAGACGCCGGCTTGCTCGGCCGCCTCGATCCGGTTGCCGATGACGATGGGCTGCGCCCCGTTGCGGATCTCGATACCCGAGGCCCGGCTGCCCAGGATTTCGTTGTTCTCGTAGCGTCCGGTGCTGCCGCCCGTGACCAAGATGGCGGCCTGGCCGGTCTCGATCAATCGGTTCTCCGAGACGCGCGGCTCGGCGCCGCCGCGCACGACGATGCCGGCCTTCATGCTGCGCTCGATGGTGTTGCCCGTGATTCGGCCGCGGGCGCCGCCTTCGATGACGATCGCCGCCCCGCCGACCTCGGTGAAGCGGTTGTTGCTCAGGACCGGATCGGCCGCGTCGCGCAGCCTTGCGGCCGGGCCTGCCCCGTTCGTGACCTGGCTGTCGGCGACGACGACGCTGGCCCCCAGGTCGAGGCAGGGCTCGCCCGGGCCGGCGTCGGCACTGCCCTCGAAGGCCAAGGCGCGCAGCGATCCACCGTCGGCGGTGACGACGACGCAAGGCCCGCCCGCCGGCGCCAGCCGGGGCAGCCTGTCGTCCTCGGCGAGGCCGAGCAGATGCAGCGGCCGCGACATCACCAAGCTCTCGTCGTAGTCTCCGGGACGTATGTGCAAGGTCGCCCCCGACCGCGCCAAGGCCATGGCCTCGGCAATGGTGATCGTGTCGCCGGCGCCGGAGGGGTCGACCAGCCACTCGCTCTTGACGTAGCGCAGATAGCCCTGCCATCCGCCCCAGGCGCCGCCGGCCAGGACCAAAAGCAGGAGCGCGAGGCTGCCCAGTCCCCAGCGCCGGGCGCGCCGATTTCCCGACCCTAGAGTCGCGGCGGCCGGCAGATGGAGCGGCGGCGTCTTGGCGATGGCGGCGACCGGGACGCGCGCCACCCGCTCGGTGGGCGGGTAGTCGTCCAGTACCTCGTCGCTGCGACGTGCGGCCGTGTCGAGCATGTCGGAGTGATTCGTCGTGCCGGCTGCGGACATCCCTCGATCCGGAGCCGCGGCCTCCTCGCGGCTTGTCTCGTCTTTCGCCGCCGGGCGCTCGTCGGGTTGCGGCGATGACGGCGGTGTGGATGCGGCCTTGCCGGAGACGGCGCCGCCGAGGCCGCCGATCCAAAGGGCGATGGAGCGCGGCCGGGCGTCGGGCGCGAGGGCCAGCGCCTCGTCGATCGCCGCGAGGAACGCCTCGGGATAGGACCCCGTTGCCACCTCGCGCGCCGAAGGCAGGGCTTCGCCGCCGAGCCGGGCCCGGGCATTGACGGGACGGCGGCCGCAGACTGCCCGATAGGCGACGGCGCCCAAGCCGTAGAGGTCTGTCCAGGGACCCTCCTCGCCGTCGCCGAGATATTGCTCCGGCGCGGCGTAGCCCGGCGTCGCGGCGGAGAAGAGCGTGGCGTCGCGCCGAACCGCCGCCAGCGGCAGGGCGGCGCCGAAGTCAAGCAGCATCACGCCGCTGGCCAAGGTCAGCCACAAGTTGGCGGGCTTGATGTCGCGATGCAGCAGGCCGCGGCCGTGCAGATACGAAAGCCCTTCCGCCGCCTCGCTCAGGATGCGATGCAGGCTCGTCGCGTCGAGCGTGCCTTGGGGACCCGCGAGTCGATCGGCCAGGCTTTCTCCCGGCTGGTAGTCGAGCACGATGTAGCCGCCGTTCTCCAGCGGTTCGAAACCGGCGCAGCGCGGAATCCGGGGGTGATGCAGGGTCTGGAGAAGCTCTGCCTCGTCGCGCAGGGCGCGGATCGCCTCCTCGACGGCGTGGCGCGACTCCGCCGATTCGGCGCCGGAATGTTGTGCCACGACGGCCTTGAGCGCGCGCGATTCGCTGGTTGCCGGGTTTCGGCCGAGGTAGGTGATCGAGGCACCGCCGCGTCCCAGGACCCGCACCACCTCCCAACGCCCCAGCCGCGATCCCGGCGCCAAGGGCGCTGCCAAGGGCTTGGCATCGGCCGGTTTCGGTGGCGCTCCGCGCAGCCGCGAATCGTTCATGATGACCGTCCGACCCTCATTCCTCCGAGCGGCTAGGCAGCCTCGGGTTGAAGAAGATCACTGCCGGCCGTGGTCGCGGCAAGGGCGGCAAGGCCGCCAGGGCGGCCGTGTCGTCATCGCGTGCTTCTTCACGGGCGGCATCTTCGCCGACTCCGGTGATTGTCGCAGCCGCGACGTACGTTTCCTCAGGTGGCGTTTCTTCCGTACGCTCTTCGCGCGGCTCCGCGGCGGGCTCCAGTTCCGCCTCGGCCAACGCCGGCGAACGCCCGCTTCTGACCGGCGGTCCCGAGCGGCCGATGGGACCGCTTCGGCCTTCCGCCGGCGGCGGTCCGGGCGCCTCGGCGCGCTCGCCTTCCGTTTCCGGCAGATCGGAAGACGCCGTCGATAGGGGAGGCTCTTCCTCGGGCAGGGGGTTGTCGCGCTCGTTAAGGCGCCAATCCCCCTCCGCGTTTCGGCAGCCGGTCCCGTAAATGCTCAATTCGCCACCGGTCTCGCGGGCGGTCGTACGTCTATACTCGCGGCAGGGCGTGGTGGGGTCGAGATAGAACGTACGCTCGACGACAATGATGCCGGCGTTGCCAGTGTCGGGATTGGACCATTCGAACGGCCGCTCGCTCCGCAAGTTCTCCAAAGCATACTGAACCGCCGCTGTGATGAAGGCCATGTCGCGGAAGTCCTCGCTGCCGAGCGCGCGCTCGGCAGAGCTCAACCAAGGCACGATGGCAGCAATCGCTACGATAAGGGGGCGATGCATTGACCGTCTTCGAGCCGTCCAGCTACTCCATTCGGCAGGCCTTATGCCGGATTCCAGCTATAACACAACCTGTTAGCCTTCGCACGCGGCGCGACTTCGAGCCTTTGCTACAACACGGGGCGCTAACAGACTTGTCATTTTCGCGTCATGTGCTAGATCTTGGATACCCAATCGCAGTGCACCTATTGCGGGATAGCCACAAGAACCGCGTGTTCTGCGATCGTAACAAACTTGTCATTCGGTTATTGCATTGCTGCGCTGCAACATGCGAGATTGACTGGATGACGGCACCATGCCATGTGGTGTCACTGAAACCTAACCCATCGTTAACCCAAGTTTGGATCTGGCTGCCAGAACACGTCATGAGCAAGTCATCTGCGAACAAGAAGCCTGAATCGGATCGCGTTTACGTTTCCAAGGAGCGTAAATGTTTGATGTGCAGCAAGTCTTTCATGAGCTCCTGGCCTGGGGAGCGTATTTGTAAGAGCTGCAAGGAGACCTCTGCCTGGCGTGACAGCAGCTTGGCAGCTTGAAGACTTCGGCGTCCGAAGCCCGCCGGCCTCTCCGCCCACAGCTCCGCGTCAGTTAAAACCACCGTCTGCGCCCTTTGGCGCCGGCAGTCACCGCGGCTTCGTACCCGGTGGTCTGTTTAGCGCCCGTAAACCAATCGCCGCTACGCTCGATGCCGGAGGCCTTCTGGCGATCCGTTTCCGACGACGAGGTGCCGGCATGACGCAGTTCTTGGTGACCGAAGAGAATCCCTCCGGATTCAAGCTCGAAGATATCCTCTCGGCGATCCGCAAGGACATGGTCTTGCGGGCGACCAAGATCGTCGACGACGACCGGCCCCAGGCGAAAACCGTCCTGGAAAACAACATCAGAATCCTCGGCCTCCTGAGCGAGTGCATCAACATCGCCACGGACAGCACGCGGCTGCTCGACAAGGCCTTCGGCCCCCATAAGGATGGCGAGCCGCGCATCGGGGTCTCCTGAGGCCCGCAATAGCGACCCAAGCCGAGCCGCGACTAGAGCGGATCCCCGGCGCAGCGAAATCCCACCATGTTGAGACCGATGTCCGGCGGGTTGTCGTGACGATAGGACGTGCGCAGGCAATAGGGATTATTGCCCCATCCGCCGCCGCGTAAGATGACCCGGTCAGGCCGGGCGGGTCGGCGCGTCGAGGTCCATTCCCAAACGTTGCCGGCCATGTCCAGCAGACCGAAGGGCGAGCGGCCCGAGGGGAAGCGGCCGACCGGCGCCCGGCGCAGATAGCCGTCGGAGTCGTCGGCGGCGCAGCAGGGCAGGCTGCCGAAATTGGCCGGCGCCGCGGCGCCTTGCACCGGCGGTTCATCGCCCCAGGGATAGCGCCGGCCGTCGCTGCCGCGCGCCGCATACTCCCACTCCCGGTCGCTCGGCAGCCGCAGGCCGTGGTGGGCGCAGAAGGCCGCGGCGTCCTTTGCCGAAACTTGAACGACGGGATGCGAAGCCGCCGCCGGCGCCGCCTCGGGACCCTCCGGCCGCAGCCAGGTGGCGCCGGGCAGCAGGCGCCAGCGGCCGTCCCAGACATAGCCGGCACCGGTGGCTTCCGCGTCTGTCACATGGCCACTCGCCGCGACGAAGGCGGCGAACTGGGCCGTCGTGACTTCGAAGCGCATGATTTTGAAGGAATCGACGTCGGCCTCGCCCGGCGCTTCGTCCGGCTCGCCCTCACTGTCGCCGACGATCATGCGCCCGGCCGGGATCGTAACCAAGTCCTGCGGAGCCATATCGCCGGCCTGCGAGCGTTCGGCCGGGAGCCAGAGGCCGAGCGCCAGGACAAGCAGGCCTTGGCCGGCGCGCCGCCTTGCACGGCGGAAAGCGGCCGCCATCCGGAAATCGGGTCCCCGCATCCGGCTAGCCTAGAGCAAGATGACGCGAGGTCGAACCGACCTCACGTCATCTTGCTCTAAACTTCAAAGTTAGAGCGGATTCACGCGAATAGGGCGGGATGGCGCCGTTGCCGCCCCACGTCTGCGTGTGCCCGCGGCAGGATTTGGCCTGGGCGGCGCCGGGTCGGCATCTTGAACGCGACGCTGGCTTTTCCCACATTAGAGATCGGCGATGCCGATGACGGGTCGCCCCGGCAGACCTTGCTCAACGCGGAGGAGGATGCTGTCTATGACACGCCTTTCGCTCTTCAACTCGCCCCTGCTGCTCGGCTTCGACCAGTTCGAGCGCGCCGTCGACCGGATCTCAAAGAGCGGTTCGGACGGCTATCCGCCCTATAACGTGGAGCAGATCGGCGAGAACCGCCTGCGCATCACCGTGGCGGTGGCCGGCTTCTCCGCCGAGGATCTCCAAGTCCAGCTCGAAGACCGTCAGCTCACGATTCGCGGCAAGCGCCACGAGGACGAGGCCGGGCGGGTGTACCTGCATCAAGGTATTGCCGCGCGCCAGTTCCAGCGCACCTTCGTGTTGGCCGAGGGCATCGAGATCATCGGCGCCGAGCTCGACAACGGCCTGCTCCATGTCGATCTGGAGCGCCCGATGATCGAGCCGAAGGTCCGCAATATCGAGATCGTCTCGTCGTCGGGCCAGAGCCGTTCGACCACGATCGAATCGACGACCGCCGACAAGCCGCGTCGCGCGGCGGTCGCGCGGTCCAAGGACTAAACGTCGGCACTCAGTACCGGCGAGGCTTCACGGTGACCCCGATCCAGGAGGGATAGACATGAACCCGAGCGAATCCCAAGCCCAGATCTCGGCCCAGGACCTGATGGCCCTGGGCGTCAACAACGTCGCCTACGCGAAGCCTGTCGAAGTCGAGGGCGCCCCCCTATTCGCCGTGCATGCCGCCGACGGCACTCAGATGGCCATGTTCAAGAGCCGCGAAGTGGCAGAGGCCACGCTGCGCCGGCACGACCTGGAGCTGCTGTCCGTCCACTGAGCGGCCGGATCAGGGAGTTGCGTCGTTTTCGCCTAAGGCGAACCGGGGTCAGAGGGCTCAGGCCGCGTGGCTGGTCGTCGATTCGGTGAGGAGGGCGTAGACGGCGTCGGCGCGGTCGCTGCCGCGCAGCTTCTCGCAGATCGCGGGATCGCGCAGGAGGCGCGAGACCCGCGCCAGGGCCTTGAGGTGGTCGGCACCGGCGGTCTCCGGCGCCAGAAGCAGGCAGATCAGATCGACCGGCTGCTCATCGATGGCATCGAAGTCGATCGGCTTGTCCAAACGGGCGAAAAGACCGTGGAGCCGCTCCAGCCCCGGAAGCTTGCCGTGCGGAATCGCGATGCCGTTGCCGACTCCGGTGGTCCCGAGTCGCTCGCGCTCGACCAAAACCTCGAAAATGGATCGCTCGGCCTGGCCGGTCAGCTCCGCGGCGCGCTTGGATAGTTCCTGCAAGGCCTGCTTTTTGCTGGTAACGCGTAAATTCGCGATGACGCCCTCTGGGCTGATCATTTCAGATATCTCCATGACAAACCTTTAGTGGCCGTCGCTTACGCGCTGCGATTGCCGCGCGGATCGACCCAGCCGATGGTCCCATCGTCGCGTCGATAGATCATGTTGAGGCCGCCGTGTGCGTCGTTGCGGAACATCATGGCCGGCAGCTCCGCCAGATCCATGCGCATGACCGCCTCGCTGACGGTAAGGCTCGGAATCTCCGTCACCATTTCCGCCACCACCGCCGGTCCCGCTTCTTCCGATTCCGCCTCCGCCCCGTCCTCGGCAGCGAGGATGTATTGCTGGGCGGAGAGGGTTTCATGCTCGTTGCCCGGCTCCTTGTGATGATCGCGCAGGCGACGCTTGTGCCGCCGCAGCCGTTTGGACAGGCGGTCCAACGCCGAATCGCAGGCCCGGTAGGGGTCGTCGGCGTCGCCCTGCGCGGCAAGCTGGATGTGCCGGCCGACATGGGCGGAGACCGTGGCGCGATAGAGGTGTGCCTCGCGTGACACCGTCACGTGAGCCTCGATCACGTTGCCGAAATACTTGCTGAGAGTTCGCTCGAGGCTGTCTTCGATATGGGATCGAAGCGCATCGCCAACGTCGAGCTGTTTCCCTTTGACGGAGAGCTGCATTCTCGACGGTTTGTTGGATCCTGTCGGGGCCCGGTTCTGGGCCGGCGTCGCTCTTCGGGCTGGTTCCCGATCCTCAGAGCGCGCGCACCTTAGTGACGGCCCAGGGGGCTGTCAATAGCGCTACGAGGGGCAGGGTTTTCTCGCCTCGAAGCGCGTCTCGTGCGAGGAATTGGGCCCGCCTACGCTCTTTGAGCGCCGGTCGTTTGGTGGAATATTCAGGAAAAACAGTTAATTAGGAGAAGCCATCCAACCACTTGGATGTGTGCGTCCGGTCTCACAGCCGCGCCGACTTCAACCGGCGTCGCTGGACGGACGAGGGGATCTTCATGCTTTCGCGGTATTTTGCGACAGTGCGCCGCGCAATCTCGATTCCCTCGTTCTGGAGGAGCTCGACGATCGTGTCGTCGGACAGGACCTTGTCGGCGTTTTCTGCGTCGATCAGGCTGCGAATTCGATGCCGGACGGCCTCCGCCGAATGGGTGCCGCCATCGGTGCCGGCGATCGCCGAGGTGAAGAAGTACTTGAGCTCGTAGGTGCCGCGCGGCGTCGCGATGAATTTGTTCGAGGTGACGCGACTGACGGTCGATTCGTGCATCTCGATCGCCTCGGCGTCGTCACGCAGCGTCAGGGGCGCAGGTGCTGTACGCCTTGGCGGAAAAAGGCGTCCTGCAGCTTGGCGATCTCGGTCGCGCCCTTGAGGATCGTGGTCGCCCGCTGGTGCAGCGACTTGACCA
>JAKSDN010001496.1 GCA_022360075.1 Kiloniellales bacterium
CGGCTGGCTGCGCTGCTCGGCGGGGGTCGGCAGGGCGAGCGAGAGTTGTACCTGGCCCTCGCGCCAATCGTAGATCGCGCTGGTCTTGGCCGTCTCGGGCGCTGGCCGGTTCGGGAACAGTCGTTGCGCGGCCCGCTCGAGGTCGCGGTCGAGCTGCAGCAGGCCCCAGTCGAACAGCGTCAGCGGCTCTTTCATCAGGCGCCGCAGGATGTCGGGTGTCTGGGCCTGCACGGCCGAGGTGTAAGCGAGGCAGAAGGCGACGACGAGCAGCCGGACCATGAATGACCTCGATGCGGGACCCGAGAGGTCGGCAGACTAACACCGCGCGTGCCGCGACGCGACCGGCCGGGCTTGGATCGTTGGCGCCGCGCCGCTATACCGCAGGCACAACGGAAGGGCGCGCGCCATGGAAGAGATCATCCTGCATCACTATCCGCAATCGCCGGTCACGGAGAAGGTCCGCATCGGCCTCGGCATCAAGGGCCTCGCCTGGCGCTCGGTCATCATCCCGCGCGTGCCGCCCAAGCCCGATCTCATGCCGCTCACCGGCGGCTACCGCCGCACGCCAGTGCTGCAGGCCGGCGCCGACATCTATTGCGACAGCCAGTGCATCCTGCGCGAGCTCGAGCGGCGCTTCCCCGAGCCGAGCTTCTACCCGCCGGGCGGCGCGGGTATGCCCTGGGGCGTCAGCCGCTGGACCGACGGCGAGCTGCTCGATCTGGCGGTCAAGGTGGTGCTGGGGGCCGCACCCGAAAACCTGCCCAAGGACTTCGCCGCGGACCGCGGCCGGCTCTACTTCGGTCCTGACTGGAACCTCGACAAGATCCACGCCGACCTGCCGCACGTCCTGGCCCAGCTCCGCGCCCAGCTCGGCTGGCTCGACCAGCGCCTCGCCACGGGGCGCGACTTCATTCTCGGACCGCAGCCCTCGCTGCCCGATGCCTTGGCTTATTATCTTGTGTGGTTCCTGCGCGGCCGCTGGGAAGGCGGGCCGGCGCTCCTGTCCGAGTTCGCCGCCCTGGAGGCCTGGGAGGCGCGGGTCGGGGCGATCGGTCATGGCGAGCCGAGCGAACTGAGCGCGCCAGAGGCCTTGGAGATCGCCCGTGCCGCCGAGCCGCAGACGCCCGAGCAGGGCGACCCCAAAGACCCGCAGGCGCTGACACCCGGCATGAAGGTCTCCTTGGTGCCGGACGTCGACGGCGGCGATCCCGCCGTCGAAGGCACCGTCCGCTATGCCGACCGCGAGAGCATCGCGATCCTGCGGGAGGAGGAACGGGTGGGCCGCGTCTGCATTCACTTCCCGCGGGTCGGGTACCGGATGACGGTGCTTTAGGCTTTGAAGGACATGCGAAGCAGGAGCGCATCGCGATGGACCACACGGCCCTGAGCAAAGCCGTCTCCCATGCGTTGCGCCATGCGCCCTGGCTCTATGAGTTCGAGCTGGACGAGGCCGGCTGGACGGACGTCGAAGCCTTGTTGTCGGCGCTGCGGCGCGAACGGCCGGTCTGGAAGGCGCTCGATGCGGACGATCTCGCGGTCATGATCGCGCGCTCGGCGAAGCAGCGTCACGAGATCGCAAATGGCCGCATTCGCGCGCTCTACGGCCATTCGCTCTCGGACAAGCTCGCCAAGACCGCGGCGGTACCGCCCGAGCGGCTCTATCACGGCACGGCACCCGACAGCGTTCCGGCGATTCGGTGTGAGGGATTGGAACCAATGACGCGACAGTACGTGCATCTCTCGGTCGATCAAACCATGGCATTGGAAGTTGGACGCCGAAAGGCTGGACAACCGACGATCCTGACGATTCGCTCTTTGGACGCGCACCTCAGCGGCATCCGTTTCTACATCGGCAACGACAAGGTTTGGCTGACCGATCGCGTGCCGTCCGATTACATCGAGGTTTGAGGTCGGCAGCTCCTAAGCGCGCTTGCGCCAATTGCTACGGCCGAGCAGCTTGGCCCGGCTCCGGGGCGTGGGGCTCTTACGGGCGGAGCCTTCCAATGCGGCGATCCGAGCATCGGCTTTGCGCAGCTCTGCGATCAGCCAACGCAGGTCGCTTTGATCGCGACCGAGGCTTGTTGCGCCTTTCACGCGCGCCTCGATCGCCGCTATCCGCTCGTCCCGGCTCACTCTCGGCATGTCTCGTGCTCCACCAGTTCAGGCCCGCTGGGCCTCTCGATGGTGAGTGATTCGTCTTCATGGGCCCGATCCATCCCTTTCTGCGGGTGATCGTCTTGTCGGTTTCATCTCAAAGTATTGATATGGATGGTCCTTTTGTTGTCTTTCGAAGAGCCGCGTCGTCCCAAAAGAACCGTCATCAACACGTTTGTTGTTTAGGAAATAAGGCGTCATGGATTTCAGCGTTGATGATGGTGATGAGTTTTGTAGCGATGGCGATGACGGGCCTCGCGCTGTCAAGCCTGCGGTGCCCAAAACGTCCACAGGGGCTAGGGCCTCGGCTTCTCGATCAGAGCCTCCATTTCGGAGACGCACGTCAGCGCTCGTCGCGAAGTGCCGCCGCAAGTCCGTCGACTTCGTCATGCGCAAAGACCCGCAGACCGTTTTGCCGCAGCAGCGCCGCCGTCACGCCCTCGCCCGGAACGGTGCGGCCGGCGAAGCCGCCGTCGTGGATGACCCGGCTGCCGCAGGAGGGGCTGGCGTCGGTGAGCAGGGCAAAACGAAGGCCTTGAGATCGGGCGCACAAGAGGGCGGCCTGGGCGCCGGCGATGAAGAGATCGGTGACGTTGCGGCCGCCACGCTCCAAGACCCGCGCCCGGCCATCTAGGATCGCGTCGCCGTCGGCACCTGCGTCGATCTCGGCCGGCAGGCGCGGTACGCCGAAGCCGGCGGCGACCTCGGGGCAGA
>JAKSDN010000650.1 GCA_022360075.1 Kiloniellales bacterium
CGAGATTGGCGCGGCTCAGGGTAGCTCCCGAATGCCGGTCCCTACACCGGCCCGCCGCGCCGCCCCGTCCTTGTAGGGGTGCGCCAGTAGGGGGCGCCATGACCAACGAAACCGTTTCTCTTTGGGATTACCTGCACAAGCTGGCTTATGGCGATCCGAAGGCTCGGCCATGTGCGCACGATAGAACGCTCGAAGCTTACGACCTGATTGCGCCTAAAGAAGACACACTTTCGCTGGCTCGAAATGGCCAGGTGTCATTCGAAGGCCGTCTAGGCAGATGTCGCTACAACGCCTGGTCGGGTGCCAACTACTGGGAGATAGAGTGGCAAGACCATGCCGCCGAACATTCGCCGATTCCGTCGCACGTTTGGCCACCGCCACCTGGTCCCCATGAAAGGCTCAACCACCCGGCGCTCGATTGGGAAGAATGCCGCCTCCGCACGCCTGACGGCGAGTACATCGATATCCGTTTGGTGGACAACAGCGCCCCCGACGAGCTCGCCACGGACAAATCCGGAAAGACACCGATCCCGGAGGCGAAGAGAGGGCCGCGCCCAAAATACGATTGGGAACAGTTCCTAAGGCAGGTTGTGCTGATTGCGAATCATCCTGACGGCCTGCCGGAAAGGCAGGCGGATCTCGTAGATCGGATGGCACAGTGGTGTCAGGACACTTGGGGCATGCAGCCATCTGACAGCATGATCAAAGAGAAGATCGGGCCGATCTACCAAGCTCTAGCCGAAAAGGCCGACAATTATCCACACGGCCGATAATTAATTACCGGCCATTATCGGCCATTATCGGCCGACAGGCGTCAATTCGCCCATCTACCCTCGTCACACGGTCAACCACGATGACGAGGGCGAGCCTTCATGTCACTCGAACACAGCCCGGCACGTGTCGCTGTCAGTGGCATCGCATCAACCGATGACCACGACGGCGAGCTGCACGATTTTTGGTTCTCCTACATCGACGAGAGAGCGGCCGCCGAGTTCCTTGGCCTTGTAGACCGCACCCTCCAGGCGTGGCGCCAGCGCGGCGGCGGCCCGAAGTTCTACCTGCTCTCAGCTCGTTGTGTCCGATACCGGCGCGTCGACCTACGCGAATGGACCGAGGCCAAGACCAGGATCTCGACGTCTGACACCGGAGCTGAAGCGGCATGACGCGCACCAACCCCAAAAACGAGGAAGCCCCGCCGCGGCGAACGGCAGGGCTTCGGAGATTCAATTTCACGATCGGCTGTCGTGACGATGCGCTTTCCTACTATCACCAGCCCTGATCGAACTCAAGGGCGACGTCCCGACGGTCGATCTCCATCGAGAGAGATCGACTATGCAAACTCATCTTCCCCAACACCTCGAACACGACGTCCCGAGAGCTGGCGGCAAGCGCTGGGAAGCACCATCCGAGCCGAGCGCGGCCGAGGCGCTCTTGCACCAGCTGCGCCTTCTTCACGGGAACGTCCGCGGCGCGGAGATCTTTCGCGAGATCCTCGCCGAGGCGCGGAGGGCCGCACAATGACGGCGGCGAGCACGATGCAGGCGAAGCCGGCGCCCGTCGGCGAGCAGCTGCCTGACGGATTGGATCTCGAGCAGCACCGGATCATCTGCCTGCACTGGTTTGGGCTCGATCCCGACGTCATTGCGTCGATCAAGGCCATTGCCACTGACACCGAGCCGGAGCTGGGAGAAGCGGCATGACCGGAACAATGACTAAGACCGAGCGCAACGATCTCTGCCAACTGACACGCCAAAGGGCTCGAGTGCTGAAGGCCGCTGCGTCTCGGTCACAGGAATTCACCCTACCGAGACGACCCGCGCCGCCGGCTCCGAATTTCTCTGCTGGCAGCTCACGCGAAGACCTTGACGAAGAAATTCCGTTTTAGGGGGGCCTGACACCTTGAGTCCGTCACCCTCCGTCTCCGACATTTCGGCGATGCTTGCCGACCGCGCTGAGGCTTTGTGCCGAGAGCTGTTACCGGCGGGTCGGCGAGAGGGCTCTGAGTGGCGCGTGGGCGACGTCCAAGGCAGCTTGGGCGACAGCCTGGCTGTTCATCTGAGCGGCAACAAAGCCGGTGTCTGGGCTGACTTCGCCACGGACGACAGCGGCGATCTGATCGACTTGATCAAGGCCAACCTCGGCCTCGGCACCAAGGACGCGATCACCTGGGCCAAGAACTGGCTCGGCATCGCGAACGGGACGCCGCCGCGGGCCACTGCAACGAATAGAAAGAACGGCCCCACAGAACCGGCTAGGCCGGTCGACGCCGCCGGACCGCTCCCCAGCCAACATCCAAGACTTGGGGAACCATCACTCTGGCACGAGTACACCGACGCTGAGGGACGGCTGATCTTCTATCACTGCCGGTTCGACCAAGGCGGCGGCAGGAAGACCTATCGGCCTCTGTCGTGGCAGGGCAACGGCTGGGCCTGGAAGGATCCGCCGGGCCTGTTGCCGCTCTACGGCCTCGCCGATCTGGCCGCGCACCCCGACAAGCCGGTCCTGCTGGTCGAAGGCGAGAAGACCGCCGAGGTTGCGCGGGAGATCCTGGACGATCTCACGGTCACCACGTGGCCGCACGGCGCGAAAGCGGTCGACAAGATTGACTGGGCCCCGCTCAAGGATCGGGATGTCACGGCCTGGCCGGACGCCGACAAGGATGGCCGCAAGGGGATGGAAGCCGCCGCCGCAGCGCTGGCGCGTGCGCGAGCTTCGAGGATCCGGATCGTTCAGCTTCCCGTCGATTTGCCGGAAGGCTGGGATTTGGCCGAGGATCCGCCCGAGAGCTGGGGTCAGTCGGCGATTACCGACCTGATCCGCGATGCCGTGCCCAGCGCTACGGTGGTCGACCTGCACAAAGGCGAGCGACCCCTTGAGGCAACGCCGATTGGTGCTTTCGACTTCACCAAGATACCGCCCAGGCGGTGGATCCTCGGTCGTCGGCTTCAAGGCGATACCGTCACGCTGCTGATCGCGCCGCCTGGAGCCGGAAAAACCACCTTCACGATCCAAGAGGCGATCGCGGTAGCCACTGGACGCGATGACCTCGCGCAAGCGACCGTCCATCAATCTGGCCCGGTCTGGATCTACAACACTGAAGAGTCGGAGGATGAACTCAAGCGCCGCGTGGCGGCCGTCTGCATCGCCCACGCCGTGCCGATCGCCGACCTAGCGGGCAGGCTGTTCCTCAACTCCGGCCTGAAACGTCAGCTGATCGTCGCCGAAGAGACCGCAAACGGCCTCGTTGCCAAGCCCGATGTGGCGGGCCTGATAGAGCAGATTTCACGGCACAAGATCATCGGCCTTTTCGTCGATCCATTGATCCGCGCGCACAGTTGCCCGGAGAACGACAACAAGGCCTTCGACTTCGTTGTGCAGCAGTTCACGCGCGTCTCGACCGCTACCGGCTGCGCCTGCGAGGTCGTGCACCACACCCGCAAGCCCTCCGGAGCGGATGCCACGGGACATGCCGGCAACCCCGACACCGCGCGCGGTGCTGGCGCGCTCATAGGCGGAGTCCGGCAGGCCTTCACGTTCATGCCGATGACGGCCGAGGAAGCAAAGAAGCTTGATATCGCTGAGGCTGAGCGCTGGCGTTTCGTCCGGCTCGACAATGCCAAGGCCAACCAAACGGCCCGCGGCGGCGGCGCTCTTTGGTTCCGACACGAAAGCGTAGAGCTCGGCAACGCAACCGAGGACCGGCCCGGCGATCAGGTTGGCGTCCTGAAGCCCACCGATATCGCAGACGCGGCCGAGAGAGCGAAGGCGCTGGCGGAGGAGGAGCGCAAGGAACTCGCCCGCCACGTGCTCGAGCTGCTCCGCGCTGAGCCCGACCTGACACTGAGCGCAGTAGCCCGACGCCTGCTCGACAGCCAATTGTCGGACCTGCCGGAACGGACCCTTCGTCGGCGCCTGACTGACTCCATCCCGGCAGCCCCCGGCGGGATCACGATCGAGACTTCGGAGGGCCCCATCACGCTCTGGCACTACAAGGACGGCAACACGAAAACGAGCCCCGTCAGGTTCCGATTCCGGAGGGGCCGATGACCATTCTTTCGCACATGCAGCAAAAAATCTTGGCCAACTTGGCACGGACCCCCCTTGCCAAGTGCCAAGCCGCAGAAACCCTCTGTTTTTTCCATGTTGCAGTGCCGTTGGCACGGGGGGTCGGAAAATCGCTTGGCCAAGCCCCCAAAAAGCTCAATGAAAACAATGCTTACCATCTTGGCCAGCTTGGCACCCCCCTACGGGGGGTAATACCCGCCTGCCAAGCGGAGGCGGGTATACCCCCGGGGCCGCTGCATGTGCGTTCGCACAGCGTCTCCCTCGGCTCCCGTGACGGCGCCCTCCTTTCTCTCGCGTGCCGGCCGTCAACTCACGAGGAGGCCGCGCCATGCTCCTGAGACCTCGCCAGACCGAATTCGTCGACCGCGTCGTGGCAGCGCTGGAGACGCACGGCAATACGCTCGGCGTGGCACCGACGGGCGCCGGCAAGACGATCTGCATGGGCGCGGTGCTGGGCCGACTACTCGACGGCGGCCACCGGGCGCTGGTGCTCCAGCACCGCGACGAGCTGACCCGGCAGAACGTCGAGAAATGCCAGGCCATCAATCCGGGGCTCGACCCCTCGGTGGTCGACGCGTCCGGCAAGGACTTCGGCGGCCGGGCGATCTTCGCCATGGTGCCGACGCTGGCCCGGCCCCGGAACCTCGATCGCCTGCCCCCGGTCGATCTGATCGTGGTCGACGAGGCGCACCATGCGCCGGCCGAGACTTACCGGCGCATCATCGACCGGGCCCAGGAGCTCAACTCGGCAGTCAAGCTGCTCGGCCTCACCGCGACGCCGCGCCGCGCCGACAAGAAGGCCCTCCGGGAGATCTTCTCGAACGTCGCCGATCAAGTCCTGGTCGGCGAGTTGATCGCGTCTGGCCATCTGGTGAGGCCCCGGACCTTCGTGATCGACCTCGGTTTACAGAACCAACTGCTGGCCGCGAAGCGGCGGGCCGCCGACTTTGATCCCGAAGAGATCAACGCGATCATGAACCATGCGCCGGTCAACGCCGCGGTGGTCGAGCACTGGAGCGAACGGGCCGCTGACCGGCAGACGGTTGCTTTCACATCGACGGTGAGCCACGCCGCCGAGCTCGCCGCCGCATTCCGAGCCAAGGGGATCACGGCGGCCGTGGTCCATGGCGATATGCCGGCCGGCGAGCGTGTAGCGATCCTCGAGGCCTATGACCGTGGCGCCGTGCAGGTGCTCGCCAACTGCTTCGTCCTCGGTGAGGGCTGGGATCACCAGCCGACGTCCTGCGTGCTGCTGCTGCGGCCAACCTCGTTCAAGTCGCCCTGGACGCAGATGATCGGCCGAGGCCTGCGTCCCGTGGATCCGCGCCTGTATCCCGGTGTCGAGAAGAGCGACTGCCTGGTCCTGGACTTTGGCGTCAGCACCATCCTGCACGGCTCGCTTGAGCAATCCGTCGACCTGGACGCGAAGCTCGCGGCGGTCGCCCGAGAGCGCAATGGCAATGGCGTGGCGGCAACGAGGTCCTGCCCGTCGTGCAGCGCGGAAGTGCCGGCCGTTGCGGTCGATTGCCCGATGTGCGGCGAGCGTTTCTTTGACGAAATCGCCCGGCTGCTGAACTTCGAGCTCGTGGAGATCGACCTCCTCGAGCGCAGCAATTTCGCCTGGACCGATGTTTCCCGAGAAACAGACGGCAGCCTCATGGTCGCCCATGGCTTCGAAGGCTTCGCGGTCGTGCAGCGCGATGGTGCGACCTGGGTCGCGGTGGCCGGGATGCAAAAGCGTGAAGGCCAAAAGGGCACTGCGGAGATCATCGCCAAGGGCGATCGGTCGGTGTGCCTGGCTCGCGCCGACGACTTCATGAACGCAACCGAGAGTGCCGAGACGGCGCACAAGAGCCGGGCTTGGACGCAGCAGGCGCCGACGCCCAAGCAATGGCAATACCTCCCCAGCTGGGTCAATCCGGACGGCCTCACGCGCTACGGCGCGTGCTGTCATCTCGACCTGAAGTTCAACGGAGCCCTGATCTCGCGAGCGCTCACCGGCCCCGTCTGGGAGGTGGCGTGATGCTCCACAGAGCTCCAGACAGCGTCTCCGAAGTCGAGCACCTGTTTAGCCAAGTCACGCGCCTATGGCCCTCTGGTGCCGCGCTCCTGGTCGGCGATTGCCCCTTCTGCACCGTCGGCGCCGGCCGGCTGGTGATCGACACCTATGCCGACACCTTCCGGACTTTCTGCTGCGCCGCCTATGGCGGGCCCGAGGAAGCCCGACAGCGAATCGAGTGCTTAACGACAACCGAAAGCGAAAACTGATTGGCCCGTCGTCTGTCCGATAGCCCTGCTGCAATTCGGATCCGCCGATATCGCGAGCGGCGGCGAGAGGGCCGCGTCGTCGCCCTGTGTGAGGTCGAGGCCGAGGAGGTGGAGGCCCTGATCGCGGCCGGCTATCTGTCGCCGGAAGACGAGGATGATCGTGAGGCGATCGGCCGCGCCCTGCTCCAGCGCTATCGAGAATGTAACGCGTAACGCCATGGATCTTTGGGATCGGCTATACACGGCCCGTGGTGCAGTTGTTGAACGGAGGTCGAATTGACGACGAGGGACATGAAGATCGCGCACACAAGGTTTCCGAGTTCCGCCGCCGGCCGCCGTCCGTTCAATCGCCTGCACCGGCTGTTCCTTGGTCGTCACGGCCGGCGGCGGATGCCATGACATCCGGAGCTCTGGCACCAGCACAGCTTGCCCTTGGCCGCTTCGCTCAGGCGGTCGGCGCCAATGTGGACACGAGGGCCATTGCCTCGGCCGAGGGCTTCAACTCTGCGGTCAACCGCGTCGTGCTGTCGCAGACGAGCGCGTTGAAGGGCCAGCTTTCCGATCGCGATGTCCGGTTCCTCGAGGCGACGGCGCCGCAGCTATCGAACACGCCGGGTGGTAACCGGCTGATCATCGACTATCTGCGCCGACTCAATGATCGGGCGGTTCTACGCGCACGGCGCATGGCAGATTTCGCTCAGCAGAACCGCTCGCTCAATCCGCCGGGACAAAGTTCGTTCTTCCAGGAATGGCGCGCATTCGAACAGCAGAACCCGGTCTTCACACGGGAGGATCAGGTCCAGGCCAACGCGGTTGCGACGGGCTCGCCGGTGCCTGGTGCCGCCGCTGCGTCCCCTGGGCCGGGAACGGTCTCTGAGGATGCCAAAACCCTGTTGCAGGAGCTGAATTTCTGATGGTTGATCTCCCTCCGATCGGGGACGAGAACCAGGGGCAGCAGCCCCTACAGCCGCAGGGCGTGCCTGGCTTCGGAAGGCTGACCGGTCCGTCGCGTGCCCGCCGCATCGCTGTCATCGAAGAACTGGACCGGCGCGGCGCGCTGCCACCACGAAAGAAAGCCGTGCTCGATGAGCTGAGGCGTCGCCGTGCGTGGCCGCCGCCGCTGCAAACTGGTCCACAGCAGAGCATCCCCCAGCAAATCATGGGCGCCGTTGGGAGCACTGCGAGAGGCGCTGTCGAGGCGGTGACCGGCGAAGGCCGGCGCTCCGAGGACCTGCCCGAGCTGCAATCGATGCTGCGACAAGAGGGCCGCCGGCTGATCACCGATCAGCGGCCTGGCGAGCCACCGACTCTGGCCTCTCCCGATCTGATCACGAATCAACGCCTGATGGGCGCGGTCGATATCCCGGCCAGCACGCAAGGCAAGATCGCAGCGATTCA
>JAKSDN010000598.1 GCA_022360075.1 Kiloniellales bacterium
CCGCCGTCGAAGACCAGCTCGTCCTGGCCGCCGACCTGGTTGACGTAGATCAGCGGCAGCCCGGTCTCGGTCACCCGCGCCACCGAGAGCTGGACCCGGAAATCGACCTTGTCGAGCTCGTAGGGCGAACCGTTCGGCACGAGCAGGATCTCGGCGCCGGATTCCATCAGACACTCGGGGACTTCCTCGGTCCAGATGTCCTCGCAGATCGGGATGCCCAGACGCACGCCGCGGAAATTGACCGGCCCCGGGAGCGGCCCGAGCTTGAACACGCGCTTTTCGTCGAAGACGCTGTAGTTCGGCAGATCGACCTTGAAGCGCAGCGCCTGGATCTTGCCGGCATCGAGCACCGCGACGGCGTTATAGACCTGGAACCGCAGCGGCGCCTCGGCGCCTTCCTCGCGCCAGGGCAAGCCGATGACCAGGCCGGGGCCGCCGTCGGCCGTCTCCGCCGCCAGCGCCTCGACCGCCTCGCGCGCCCGGTCAACGAACATCGGCTTCAAGACGAGGTCCTCGGGCGGATAGCCGACCAGCGAGAGTTCCGGCGTCAGCACCAGATCGGCCCCGGCCGACGCGGCGCGGGCACGAACGGCGCGGATCAGTTCGAGGTTCCGCCCCAGATCACCGACCGTCGGATTGATCTGGGCGAGGGCGATCTTCAGCGTATCGGTCATAGCGGTTACTTACTGCCACGGTGCCGGCCGGACAAGCGATGACCCCGGCGCCCCCTATCGGCTAGGGCATTCGACGCTACGCTTGAGTCGGCGCGGGCCGGCGATGCAACCTCAACGTCGAATGCTCTAGTTGAGCGAGATCCTGACCCGGCGGTTGCAGGGCTCCGGCACGCCGTCCTCGGTGGCGACGTCGGGCTTGCCTTCGCCCTCGGGCACGTCGATCGGGATGATCGAACCGAGGCCCTCCCGATCGAGGTAGCGGCGCAGGGCCAGGGCCACGTTGCGGGCCCGCCGCTCGGAAAGCCGGAAATTGTAGTCGTCGTCGCCGGAACGGTCGGTATGCCCGGCCACGACGATCGACTGCGCCCCCTTCTCCGCCGCGACCCGCGCGACCCGTGCCAGGGTCGCGAACATGCCGGTCTGTAGCTGGGCCCGGTTCAGATCGAAGTAGAGCCGGAACACGCCTTCCTCCGGTTCGGCCGGCGCCTCGCAGCTCGGCGACGCGAGCCGGCCTTCGAGCTCGTCGATGCGGCGCAGAATCGCGTCGAGCTTGGCGCCCAGGTCGCCCTCGGTGGTCAGGGCGGGGCGCAGCTCCGCAACAAGCGCCTCCCGAAGCGCTTCCAGCTCAGCCATGCGTGCCTCCAGCGCGGCATCGGCCGGCTGACCGGCGCGCAGGCGCGTCAGCTCGGCGCGTACGGCCTCGAGCTGCCGGCCGACCTCGTCGCGCTCCTCGGCCAGGACTTCGGCGCGGGCTTCGGCGGCAGCGACGCGCTGGGCAAGATCGGCTTGCCCTGCCAGGCGTGCCTCGGCCTCGCCGAGCGCGGCGTCCAAGCGGTCGCGGGCCGCGGTCAGCTCGGCCAAACGCTGCTCCAGCGGACCGACGCGCGCCGCTGCGGCCTGCTGGCTCTCGATGCGCTCCTGGGCCCCGTCCAAGGCCGCGGCCAAGCGATCGCGCTCCTCGCCCAGCGCCAACGCCCGGGCCTCGGCCCGCTCCGCCCGTTCGCGTGCATCGCCCTGTGCCGCCGAAGCCTGCCGGGCGCTTTCGAGATCGGCATCGAGGCGATCGCGCACCTCGGTCAACTCGGTGACGCGCCGCTCCAAGGGCGCCGCCCGCGCCGCCGCCAGCTCGAGCGGTGCGATGCGGCCCTGGGCTTCGTCCAGAGCCGCGGCCAATCGGTCGCGCTCTTCGCTGAGCGCCGAGGCCCGGGCCTCGGCGGCTTGGGCGCGGGCGACGGCCTCTTGCGTTTGGGCTTGCCCGCTTTGCAGCGTCTCGACTTGCACTGCCAAGGCCTGGCGCCGGTCTTCGAGCCGAGCGATCAGGACCTCCCGTTCGAGCGCCTTGCCTTGCGCCTCTTCCAGCGCGGTACGCGTCTCTGTCAGCATGGCGCTTTGCGTCCTGGCTTCGCGGGCGAAACCGTCGAGTTGGGCCGTCATCTCGGCGTTCTCGCGCTCGCGATCGATCCTGAGCGTGCGCTCCTCTTCCAATCTCGCCTGGATGTCGTCGAGCTCGGCACGCAAGGCGGCCAGAGCCTGGCCGTTACCGCTCCCGGCGCGCAGCGCGGTCAGCGTTTCGCGCGTCTCGGCCAGGTCGCGTTCCAGGACCTGGCGCTCATCGACCAAGGCGGCCACCTTCGCGGGGAGGTCGCCGCTCTGAGTCGGGATTGCCGCGAGCTGTGCCTCGAGGGCATCTTGCTGCGCGGCCAAGTCTGTGACCGACTCGACGATCTCCGCCGCGTCGGCCTGAGGCCTTTCGAGCCCCTCGCGAATCTCCTCGAGCGGCGCCTGGGCGTCGCGCACCTGCCAGGCGGCGAAGGCCATGGCCGCGACCAGCAGCACGAAGGGCACGAGACCGCTGCCGAGCACACGCCAGAAGCGCCGCCGGAGCCGGCTCTGGATCTCGGCCTGGGTCTCGGCGGTCGCGGGATCCGCGTTGACTTGATCCTCGGCCATGGGCGGCCCTCAGACTCCCTGGCAGATCGACCAGCCGAGCTGATCGAGCTTGGCGATCTGGGCTTGGGCCTCGGGGCTTGGATCGTCCCGGCTGAGGCGCGCGATGTCGCGGCAGATCTGCTTGACCCGGCGCAGCGGCCTGACGTTGGCGTAGGCCTTGCCGATCAGCCAGCCGCCCATGCCGGAGCCGACGAAACCGCCCACCGCCTGCAGCACGGTCAACTGTTGGCCGAGGTCGCCGCCCTCACCGCTCGACAGCACGCCGAACACCAAGAGCAACGCCCAGGCGAAAAAGCCGAGCCCCACCGCCCCGACCAGCAGCCCGGCCAAGCCGAGACCCCAGCAGAGCGGCTGCTCCGCGCGCAGGTAAAAATCGAAGCGACAGCCGGATTCGGCCATGACGTCGCCTGCCCCCCAGAGGCTTGTCTCTCGGCTTCCGCCACGCCCCAAACCGCGCTCCCGTAGGTCTCGACGTGGATTCGAGCGGAAATCCTGCCCGATTCTCAGGCGATTAGGAACCGTTCAATGGTCTTAGATCTGGATGGCGGCGTTCCGAGATTCTTCGGCTTGGGGAGGGCCGCACCGTCCGCCGATTATGATCCCACCTCCTTACGCATCAATGCCGCCCCCTGGGCCAGCGCCGCAAGCTTCCCGGCCGCGACCGCGCGCGGCAGC
>JAKSDN010001096.1 GCA_022360075.1 Kiloniellales bacterium
CCAGATCCTTCGACTTGATGCGGTCGACGTGCTTGTCGACGACCTGGCGATAGGCGTTGTCGGACCATTGGGTGAAAGCGCCGGTCGAGATGTAGACGTCGAGGTCGCGGTACTTGCCGAGGATGTCGGCCATCTGCTGCACCGCCTTGGCACTGTCGTCGTCGGTGTAGAGCACGCAGCCATCGACCTCGGTCCAGCCGTTGGCGCCGGCCAGGCGGTCGCCCGGAGCCTTGCCGCTGGTCTTGCCGGACAGCGTGTCGCGGATGCCCTGCAGCCGCTCGTTGTGGTTGGCCGCGGCCGCGCCGCCGGACTGCAGGCAGATCGAGCCGCCTTCGGGCTTCATGCCCTGGGCGAGCTTCGCGAGATTGACACCAATGTCGTAGTTTTTGGTGCCGATGTAGGTCAGGCGCGTGGCCTTGTCCTTGGCCAGGACGTCAGCGTCCCAGGTGATGGTCGGAATGCCAGCCTCCTTCGCACGCTTCAGGGCGCGGCCCATGGCCGGGGCGTTGGAGGGCGAGACGGCGATGCCGTCGACCTTGCGAGTGATCAGATCCTGGACGATCTCGATCTGCTCCTGCTCGGTATGCTCGCTCGGGCCGATGTAGAGGCACTCGACGTCGGCCATCTCGGCCTCGGCCTTTTTGCAGCCGTCGCGCGCGAGGTCGAAGAAGGGATTGTTCATCGCCTTGGGCACCAGGGCGAAGGTGTACTTGTCGGCCGCGCTGGCTGCGCCGGACAACCCGGCGAAAGCGCCGGCCACCAGGGCCGCTGCTAGAAGGTGCTTCGTTCTCACTGCCGTCATTTCTTGCTCCCCGTTCTTGGCCAGTGGTCGGAGCTGCCGGTCCGCCTTCTTCTACGTGCCGCGCTTGGCCTTGGCGCGGCCGAGCAGGACCGCCAGGATGATGAAGAGGCCGACGAAAGTGCCCTGCCAGTAGGGATCGACGCCGGCCAGGAGAAGGCTGTTGCGAATCACTTCGATCAGGGCAGAGCCGATGAAGGCGCCGTAGGCGGTGCCGACGCCGCCCATCAGGTTGGCGCCGCCGATCACCGTCGAGGCGATCACGCGCAGCTCGTAGGTCAGACCCAACGCGTTGGTGACGGAGCCGAGCCAGCCGACGATCAGAATGGCCGAAAGGCCGGCCATCAGGCTGCTCAGCACATAGACCGAGAGCTTCACGCGCTTGACCGGCACGCCGGTCAGACGCGCGGCCTGCTCGTTGCCGCCGACCGCATAGACGTGGCGGCCCCAGACCGTAAAGCGGAACAGGAAGCCGATCACCAGGGTCAACAGCACGAGGATCAGCACCGGATGGGCGATGCCGAAGCTCTGGCCGCCGCCGAGCGCGAGGAAGGCCTCCTCGTCGGGGCCGAACTCGTAGAACATCTGATTGTTGGAGACGACGAGCGCCAGGCTGCGCGCGATGCTCAGCATGCCGAGCGTCACCACGAAGGGCGAGAGGTTGAGGTAGGCGATCAGCCCCCCGTTGACCAGGCCGCAGGCAAGCGCGGTCATCAGGCCCGCCGCCATGCCCAGCCACATCGGCTCGCCGGCCGAGAGCACGAGGCCGGTGACGATGCCCGCCAAGCCCATGACCGAGCCGACCGAAAGATCGATGCCCGCGGTGATGATCACCGCGGTCTGGCCGAGCGCGATGATGCCGATGAAGGCGAAATTGCGCGTGATGTTGAAGAAGTTGTCGTAGGTGCCGAAGGACTCGGAGATCATGCTCATGCCGAGAGAGATGACCAGCACGGCGACCGTCACCCAAAAGGCTTGGCTGCCGACCAGCGCCTGAAGGGGGCTTGCCTCGCGCTGGCTGGAAACCGCTGAAAGGGTTGCGTCTGTGGCCATGGTCGTCCCTTGCTCCGCTTCTTGCTTTGGTCTTTGTCCTGCTAGGCGGCCTCGATCGCGCCGGTGATCAGCCCGGTGATCTCCTCGGGCGAGCTATCGGCGGCATGCTTGTCGGCGACCTTGCGGCCCCGGCGTAGCACGACGATCCGATTGCAGACGGAGAAGACGTCCGGCATGCGATGGCTGATCAGAACCACGGCGATGCCCTGGTCGCGTAGCCGCCGGATCAGGTCCAGCACCTCCGCGACCTGGCGCACGCTGATCGCCGCCGTCGGCTCGTCCATGAGCACCATCTTGGCTTCCGACAGCCGGGTCCGGGCGATCGCCACGGCCTGGCGCTGCCCGCCCGACATGCTGCGCACCAGATCGCGTGGCCGGGTCTCCGACTTCAGCTCGGCGAAGAGCTTGCCGGCCCGCTCGTACATGCGGGAATAGTCGAGGATCCGGAAGGGGCCGACACCGCGCTTGATCTCGCGGCCGAGGAAGACGTTGGCGGCTGCGCTCAGGTTGTCGCAGAGGGCGAGGTCCTGATAGACCACCTCGATCCCGTGGCGCCGCGCGTCCACCGGCCGCGCGAAGCGCACGGCACTGCCGTTGATATGGATATCGCCGGAGGAAGGCGGAAAGTTCCCGGCCAGGATCTTGACCAGGGTCGACTTGCCGGCCCCGTTGTCGCCCATCAGGCCCAGGACGTCCCCGGGTTCAAGCTCCAGGTTCACGTTATCGAGCGCCTGAATGGCGCCGAAGTTCTTCGAGACGCCGAGCGCCTGCATGACGGGCAAAGGCAGCCTCCCTGCCTGGTCTCACGCGTTTCTTGCCGCCGCGGCGGGCACGAAATCCGTCACGGATTGGGCACCCGAACCCGAAGAGCGAGCGGTCAACGTTCTTTCATCAACCATGGCCTGACCGCTGCTCACCGGCAAGGGAGAATATTCGGCGCAGCCTGAAGAAGGCCCGGGAGCGTCGGCCGATACCCGCATCCATTCATCCCCATCTACGGAAACAGAAATCACGTGCCTGACACTCCGCGACAGCCGGGTCTATACTTACGATTCGGCCGTAAGTGCCTGGTCCGGCGGGACATGGCCGGGGAAGAGAAAGAGAGGTCAGAGAGACGTGAGGTCGTTGGGCGTCCCCAATCAGGCGCTCCTTGCCGGAATCGGGCTTTTGCTATGCCTCGGGGCGGCTTCCGCGAGTGACGCCGATCCGGGCATAAGGGCCTGGGGCTATCGCTCGCTCGGCCTCGAGCCCGCCCAGATCAGAATCGCCGAGCCCTGGAGGTTGACCTACGACCAAAGAAGCGGCGGCGACCTGGTCGGCCTGCGCTTTCGCGAGGACGTGGGCTACACCCGACTGCTGCTCGACTTCACCAGCCCGACTTACTTCGTGATCGATTCCATCGCCGAGGAGACAATCGAGGTGACTCTGATCGGCCTCGATTCGGCGCGAATCGGCGATCGGCTCGGCCCGCCCGCGGGCCTGGTGTCGAACTACCGTTTTCTGTCGAACGGCGAGCGCGGCGCACGCCTGGTGATCGAGTCAGACGTACCGATGAGGATCATGGCCACGGGCGAGCTCGCGCCCGATGATCATGTCGGGCACTATCGCCTCTTCTTCGACCTTGCCGCCGAAAGCGACGCTTGGGCGCGCTCCTTCGCGGTCTCCAGGCCCGACACGGTGGCCGCTTCGCTGGCCAGCGTCGAGGCCGCTGTAGAGCCGGGAGCGGCGCCTGCGGTGGCGGCGCGGGTACCGGAACGCGTGGGCGCCGCGAGGGGAGATCCACGCGGCGAGGGCCTCTATCTCCGGGTCAGCGGCAGCGCCGCCTTCTCCGAAGACACCGGCGATTCGATCGCCAGTGTCAGCGACGATGCCGGAAACGGTTGGTCCGTAGGAGGGGCAGTGGGCTATCGCGTGACGCCCTTCGCTCGGGTCGAGCTCGAAGGCGGGCGCTTCGATGGCTTCGAGGTCACGAACCTGGCGGGCCGGGGCGATGTCGCGGGCTGGTACGGCGCCTTGAACGGCTTCCTGTCCGTGCCGCCGACCTTTTGGACTCTACAGCCCTACATCGGTGCCGGGATCGGCTTGTCGCACAACGATGTCGACCGCATCACGGGGGGCTCCGCGCCGCCCGCGCCGGGTGATGATCAGACCGAGTTCCTTTGGCAGATCTTCCTCGGCACCGAGGTCCGGCCTTTGGAGAACCTGGCGCTCGACCTCGGCTATCGCTTCGCCGACCACGGCGAGATCACGACGGGGCGTGCCGCCGACGGCACCGTTTACGACGGCGACCTGCGGTTTCATCAGGTCTATCTCGGCGTGATCTACGACTTCTGAGCCCGGGTCACGGATTGACGGCGCCGCGGGCGCGCAACCAGTCGCCGGCCACCGTCAGAATTTCCGCCAACAGAGCGGTATCGTTCGGGTCGATGTGGCCGGACTCCAGCACGACGACCTGCTTGGGCTCCGGGGCCAGCTCATGGAGGCGCTGGGCCGATTCGATCGGCACGCGCTTGTCGTGGCGACCGTTGATGAGAAGGAAGGCGCCCTGCAAGTGCGGCAGGTGCTCGCCGGGCTCGATCGGCCGGGCGATGATCGTCGCCAGCTCCGCGGCGGCGCGTCTGAGCCAGTCCGGCTCGATCTCCAGATTGGCCAAGACCAACCGCCTCGTTTCGGCCCCGCCATAAACGAGGGCCGAGCTGCCGAGCCAATGTCCGCTCGACTGCGCGAGGCGCTGGGCGGCGGGCAGAAGCAAGGCGCCGAGGCTGACGCCGACCAGCGTCACGCGGCTGGGGTCGGCCCAGGCCTGGGTGGCGGTCCAGGCGGCCAGGGTGGCGAGCTGCCGCGGCGTGGCGCGGCTGGCTCGTTCCATCAGCCAGAGCCGTTCGAGCGCGGAAGCCTCTTTCCAGCGCGCTCTGTCGACGGGGTACTCGTAGGTGATGACGGCATTTCGGCCGAGCTCGGGCAGGTGCTTCATGGCCTCGCGGCCCGTGCGGAAGCCGCCGAACAGGACGACGACGGGCAGGCCCTCCGCTTCCGACACCTCCGGCAAGCTGACGGTGAAACGAATTGGGGCCTGACGGGTCAGCTCGAGCGTGACGTCGCGGCATTGGGAGCCGCTGGGACAGCCTTCGCCCGCGTAGGGCTCGCTATGCTGGGCGACGACGCTCGGCAAGGGCAGGTAGGCGAAGCGCTCCGGATCGCGGTCCGGCGCCAGGACCAGCCACAGAATGAGCAGGCCGGGAAGCGCCAGCAGCAAGGCCAGGGTCACGAGCGCCGCCTTGAGCAGGCCTCTGAGCCGGGATCTCGCGCGTGGCTGCCCGCCGGGGCTGTCTTCCGGCGTTTGCGACGCCGCGGGCTGCGCCGGAGTCTCGAGGCTCACATCGTCTCTCCCGGAACGCTTTGCGGCTCGAGCAGACGATAGACGGCGATGTCCTCGCTCTTGCCTTTGACGGCGAAGCTGCCCGCCGGCTCCAGCGCGAAGCCGTCGTCCAGGCGCTCGGCGGTGGCATTGCTGATCAGGATAGTGACCTCATCGCCTTGGTCGAGTTGCTTGCCGAGGCCTTCGAGGCGCTGTGCGGCGTTTACGGTGTCGCCGACCACGGTGTAGTTGATGCGCCCCGGCGCACCGATGTTGCCGACCACGACAGGACCGGTGTGGATGCCGATGCGCACGCGCACCGGCTCCAAGCCCTTGGCGCGGCGCAGCTCGTTATCCTCGGTGACGGCGCGGGCCATGGCCAGCGCGGCGCGGCAGGCCCGCACGGCGGTGTTGTCCTGATGCTCCGGTGCGCCCCAGAAGGCCATCAAGGCATCGCCGATGAACTTGTCGATCGTCCCGCCCTCGGCCTCGACGCATCGCCCGAGCAGGCCGAAATGCTCGTTGAGGAAGGCCGCGACGTCGGTCGCCGCCATCCTTTCGGAAAAGGGCGTGAAACCGACGACGTCCGTGAACAGCAGGCTGAGCTCACGCTCGAGCGACGTCACGGCCTGGTCCTCGCCGTCGCGTATCAGGCGGCGGACCAGCGAGCGGGGCACGTAGGTCTCGAACGACCGCAGGCTCGCCAGCATGGTGTTGAAGGCCCGCGACTGGTCGTCGATCTCGCGGATGCGGCTCGGCGGCAACCGCTTCACGTGCTCCAGGTCGAGCTCGCCGACCAGGGAGGTATTGGAGGCCAATGCGCGGATCGGGCGGGCCAGGAACCGGCCGAGCAGGATCGCGGCGAGGATCGCGATCAAGAGCATGACCAGACCGGCCAAGGCGGAAAGCTGTAGTCGTTCCAACTCAGAACTATCCTCGAGAAACCACGCACCGATGATCCAGGGCGTTTCGCCGTAGTCGTGAATGGTCTTGTAAAGCGCCCCATAGCCTTCGCCGCCGACTTCGATCTGCACGACGTTGACGCCTTGCGCCGCGGCGCTCTCGAAACCGGGGGCAGGTCGTCCATTCCATAGGCTGGAAACGACGACGTCGCCGAACCCGCTCAAGGGCAGGGCAGGCTCGCCGTCGGCGCTGGTCACCCGCCCTGTCGCAAGCAGCGGATGGGCGAGAATCCGGTCTCGACCGTAGAGGATGAAGGCCGTGCTCTCGAAGAAATCGCCCGCCTCCGCGACGATCTCGGAGAGCACGGGGACGGTGATCCCGATTCCCAGCATGCCCGCGAAGGCGCCGTCGCTGAAGAGCGGCTGGCGCAGATTGATCAACGTGTTGCCGCTCGGCTCTACGAAAAGCCTGCCCCAGTAGGTTTGCCTGGCCTCACGCATCTCGGCGAAAGCCGTTTCGAACTCGGCCTCGCCCCGCCGATCCAGGTTCAGAGCACGGTCCACCCGTCCGTCGACCCGTCGCACGAAGGTTTGCTGGAGCTGCAAGTCGATGATGGCGATGCCAGCGATTTGCGGCGTGCTGGCGATGGCGCCGGTGAGCAGATCGAGGATACGGGGCTTGTCCTCGAGGTCGAAGACGCCCGCCTCGATCTGGCCGGCGATGAAGTCGGCCTGGGCCTCGGCGGGCGCGAGGTGGCCGACGATCTCAGCCTCGAGATCGAAGACGATCATCTCGGCGAGGACGTTGACCAGATCGAAGGTGTTGCGGCGCGCCGTCGACCACTGGATCACGGTCACGCTTGCCACGGCGATGGTGACCAGCAGGCCGATGCTGACCGCGAGCGTTACGGAGATCGGAAAGGACCTCCGGCGCCGACCTGCCGCCGCTTCGCTAGCCCGTGCCGTTTCCAGCTTCGTGAGCGTGGCCATCCTCGCCTCGTCCCGGCGCGCCGGCATTGGGCCGCCTGGCGCTCGCCGCCCTGCGGTCGACTGGACACAAGGGCGCTCTTGCGGCGCGATTTAAGGACGAAGACGAGGGTTAAGGCAAGTTAAGGACTGTTCACGAAACCGCCCGGACCTCGGTCCGGGCGGAAAATGCGACAGGGACCAAGGCATCCGATCGCGCCTTGATCCCTGCTTCCGGCCAGTGTGCCGCTGCCAGGTGGTCTGTCCGACCGGAAACCCGCTCGGCTTCGGGCGGGCCGTGATCAGCCGCCGGTGGCCGTCTCGAGCGTCGTGGAGACCGTCGTGAACATGGTGTTGAGCGAGCCACCCATCGAGGTCAGGGCGGCGATGGCGGAAACCGAGACCAGGGCCGCGATCAGGCCATACTCGATGGCGGTGGCACCGGACTCATCCCGGGCGAAGGCGATCCAAGATTTGCTCATGACTATCTCCGACTGCGTGGTGATTGCGATCTCAAAACTGTCATTGATCATACCAAATTCCGAAATAATGTCAAGTTTTTTCTTGAAAAAATCAAGAATAAACTAAGTATAATTTTGATTTTGATTTGAGGCAAATCTCATCATCTTGCGATGTTCTCGTTCAGGCGGACTGCCGTCCGCTCAGTGTCGCGCGTGCGGTGATGGTCTTCTCCAGCAACACGGCGGGCAAGGAGATGCCTCTCGCCGTATCGAGCACGCGCGCCGCGCAGCGGCGATAGCCCAAGTGCTCGTAAAGCGGCACGCCGGTCAGCGTGGCCAGAACCTCGATGCGCGAGACCCCGGCCTCGGCGGCCTCGCGCTCGGCCCGCTCGACGATGCGCTTGGCGATGCCGCGCCTAATCCACTGCGGATGGACGAACACCGAGCGGATAACGGCCGAGCCGTCATGGCGCTCGGCTGCGGCCGGCCGCTCGGCGTTTCCGTAGTTCGAAGCAGCTCGGGTCCAGCCGCTGGAGCCGACTAGCTCGCCTTCGGCATCGGCCACGAAGTAGCGGCGCTCCTCGATCAGGCGCGGGTCGAAGGTGCCGATATCGGCCAGGATCGCCTCGATCTGAGTGCCGTTATAGTCGCGAGCGTTCAGCGCTCGGACGGAGGCTTCGTGCAGGGCGTTGATCTCCTCGATGTCCTCGCGCTCGGCAAGACGGATGGAGAGATCGCTGGGGCACATCTTCCCGCTCCTCGATGCAGATCTTGCTCATGGCTGCCCGACGGCCTGGGGGCGCAGGCCGCCCGGCTCGGGCGTGGCAGTCGGGAAAGAGAATGCAGCGCGGCGGTTTCAGCCCGATTTCGTCGGCCGGGCCTTGGGTTTCGTTTGATTCGACCTCGCAGCGGAGCTCGGCCTCAGAACCAGTCCAGCTCGATTTCCAGGATCACGCGGTCCTTGCGTCGGACCACGGTCTTGCGGCCGTTTCTCGGTAGGGGAATGACCCGGTCCCGGCAAAACAGGATGAAAGCCTCGACGATCTCGCCGGTCTCGAGCGCGATCTCGCTGCGGCCGTCGACCAGAGGGGTCTTGAGAGCGACCCGCGCGGTCGCCATGTCGCCGTCGTCGACCACCACCGACGCGATGTTATCGGCGCTGGCGGGCGCTTCGCGCCGCTGGGTGAGAAGCAAGCCGATGGCGTGTTGGAACTCCGCCTCGGTGAGCGCGATGCTGCGGAACTCCTCCCCCATGACGCCGAAACTGCCCCCCAAGGCTTTGCCGTCGACCGGGCGACGTTAGCACAGGTAACGGCTGGAAACGAAAGGGCCCCGACAGTAGCCGGGGCCGGGGGAATGTGGGTGGAGCCGGTTCAGGCCTCCTGGTCTGCGAGCGTGAACACCTCGCGTTGCTCGGCAACGCCGCGCAGCCTGTGCCGGCCAAGCGTGATCAGTCCCTGTGAGAGGGCATGCGCAAAGCTCTCGGAGACGAGGACGCGACGGTCGAGTTTCTTGCTCAGGCCCGCCAGGCGCGCCGTCTCGTTGATCGCCGGGCCGATCACCGTGAAATCCAGGCGTCCGGGCGTGCCGACGTTGCCGTAGCTGACGCGGCCCTTGTGCAAGGCCAGGGCGCACTGCAAGGCGGACTCGCCGGCCTCTTGCCGCGCCGCGTTGAGCTTGGCCATCCTGTCGCGCAGGTCCCTGGCCGCGGCCAGCGCCCGCTCGCAGGCTTTGCGCGCCCCGGCCCTGACGCTCGAGTCGTCGCCCGATTCGATCGGGAAAATCGCCAGCACCGCGTCGCCGATGAACTTGAGCACCTCGCCTTTGTGCTCCAAGACCGCGCCCGCCGAGGCATCGAAGAAGCCATTGAGCACCTCCAGATAGACCTCGCGGCTCATCGACTCCGCCATCGCCGTCGACTCGCGCAGGTCGCTCAGCCAGATCACCGCCGGGATGTCCTCGGCGTCGCCGCGTTTGATCTTGCCCTTCAGCACGCGATCCCCGCTGTGCGCGCCGAGATAGGTGTCGAGCAGCGAGCGCGCGGTGTGGCGCATGGCCTGGACCTCGAACAGCCGGCTGATCACCGGCAGCAGCTCATAGATCTCGCCGAGATCCTTGGTGCTGAAGCCCTGGGGGCTGTCCGAAGTCAGGGTCAGGGCGTTGATCTGGCCGTCGGAGAACAGCATCGGCATGGCGACATAGTCGGTCGCGCCCTCGGCATGCAGGTCCTTCAGGACCGGGAAGTCGAGCTCGGGCTCGGGGCCGTCGAGGCGTCGCCGGATGCCGCCCGCACCCTCGAAGATCGGCGCCAAGGGGCTATCGAGGTAAGCCGAGCTCTCCAGGCTGCTGTAGGGGATGTCGCGCACCTCCACGCTGTCCCGGTCGCGGCGCCAGACGTAGGCGTTGCCGATCAACTGCGGATGCAGGGTGCGCATCACCAGGTTCAGGCGCCACAGCGGGATACCCTGCTCCACCAGGCAGCGGGCGAAGCGGCCGAAAAGCTCCTCCGTCTGCTCCGCGTGCCAGGCCTCGCGCAGCAGCCAAGGCGCCAGGCGGTTGCCGTCGGCCGCGCTGGAGGCGTCGCTCGTGTCCATGGCGACGACGTTGTCCTCCTGGTGCCAGGCATCGACCTTGTTCCAGTAGAAGGCGATGTAGTCCTTGATCTCCGCGACCTCATCGTAGGGCTCCTCGTAGCTCCAAGCGGCGTTCTCCGCGCGCTCCTCGCCGACGGCCAGGGTCCAGTAAGAGGCATTGCCCTTGAACGGGCAGTAGGTGCGATGGGTCGTGCGCTCCAGGAGATCCATGCGAACGTCTTCCCGGGGCAAGTAGTAGATCGGCGGATAGCGGGTCTCGCGCAGAATCAGCGCGCGCCGGCTGTCGGCGACGGAGAAACCGTTGAAGACAACTTTAACACGCTTCGGACTTGGGATAATCTCTATATGGTAATCATCTGGGCTGATCGCGCTCGCGCGACTCGGCGCGTTCGCAGCCAGCTCGCTTGACTGCGTCGTGCTTGGCATCTCGGCTCCTCAATAACCTTCTAGAGATATGGTCATGGTCGTAGTCGGAATCATCTCCGCCCGCTCGACGGGTCTCCGCTTCGCCGGGGCAAAGCCGGGGCAGATATGTGTCAACTTCGCTCAGATTGCGTGAAAGCCCAATAACTTGCCTAGTTCTTGTGTGACTTGACGTGGTGGCGGGCTCGGGCAAAACCGGCTAGCCTGCGCGCTGCTTCAGGGAGGCCCGATTATGCGCAAAGCCCTTTACGTTCTGATCGCTCTCGTCGCGTTCCTCGTCGTCGCCGTTTTCGCTCTGCCGCCGATTTTGGGCCCCTCCTTGCTCAAGCCTCGGATCGCCGATGCCGTGCGCGACGCCATCGGCCGGGATCTCCGCATCGACGGCGATTTCGGCCTCTCGCTGTTCCCGAACGTCTCGGTGAGCCTGGGCGACGTCAAACTCGCCAATGCCCCGGGCATGACCGATTCGGAGATGGTGTCCCTGGCGGCCCTGGAGATCGAGATCCCGCTGCTGCCGCTGATCGGCAAGGATGTCATGGTCGAGAAGCTGGTCCTCCGCGAACCGGTCATTTCGCTGGAGAGGAATGCCGAGGGAGCGGCGAATTGGGAATTCGAACAAGCCGCCGGCGCGGCGGACCAGGCGCCGGCCGAGGCGCCCTCGGGCGAAGACCGCGGGGCGCCGGTCTCAGGCTTACAGTTGGGCGATGTCCGGATCGAGAACGGCGCGGTGACTTTCCGCGACGCGACCAGCGGGCAGGAACTGAAGGTCTCGGGCATCAACGTGACGGCCGCGCTGAGCGACATCGCCAGCGCCCTCGTCGTCGAGGGCGAGGCCATGCTCCGGGAGCAGAAGCTGGCTCTCGACGTCACGCTCGAGTCGCCGGAAGCCGCCATGACGGGCGCGCCGATCAAGCTTGAAGCGGCGCTGGATGCCGCCCTGATCAAGGCCGGTTACGCCGGTAGCTTGCAGCAGCAGCCCGTGCCCGGGCTCGATGGCCAGTTCGATCTCGACGTCGGCTCCGTCGGCGCGCTCCTGGCCTGGCTCGAGCAGCCCCTGCCGGAAGGCCAGCCCGACCCGGGTCCCTTGAAGGTCAGCGCGACCTTCGCCGCCGATGGCGCGAAGGCGACTCTGGAACAAGCGCGCATAGAGGGCGAGGCGCTCGAGGCCACGGCCACCGGCAGCTTCGACGGCTCGGGCGAGGTCATGAAGGTGGCGCTCGCCGTCGAGAGCGGCCTGCTCGATATCGACCGCTACCTGCCGCCCGCGGCGGCGACCGCGGCTCGGCCGAGCGCAGCCGAGGCGCCGGCGGGTCCGCCGCCGAGCCCGGAGGAGATGCTGGCTGGCCTGTCGGACGAGCCGATCGACCTGAGCATGCTGCGTCAGACCGAGGCAGACGTGAAAGTCGCCCTGGGTGGGATCAAGGCCCAGGGCTACGAGGTCGGACCCATCGGTCTCAACGTCACCCTGCAAGACGGCGTGCTGGCCGCGGAGTTGAGCGAGCTGGGCCTCTACGGCGGCAACGTCACGGCCACGCTGGGACTCGACGGCGCCGGCGAGGCGCTCAGCCTCGATGCCAAGGTGGATATCGATTCGGCGGGCATCGGCGAGCTTGCCAAGGCCGCGGCGCCCGATGCGCCGCCGCCGATCGGGGGCGTGCTGTCCGGCGCACTCGAGCTGACGGCCCAGGGGACGAGCCCGCGGGGCCTGGCCGAGAGTGCGCAGGGCCGGCTGGCGCTCGATCTGGGCGGCGTGCAGGTCCAGGACGAACGCGCCGCGGCGCTGTCCGAGCTGAAACTCGCCTTCGAGCTGCCCGGCATCGAGTCCGCGCCCAGCCTCGATGCCAGCCTGGTTTACAACCAGCAGCGGGTCGAGCTGGCGCTGAGCGTCGCGCCGATCAAGGAAGTCCTGGCCGGCGGTCCCTTTCCGCTCGCGCTGAGCGTCGACTCCTCGCTTGTCACGGCCGGTTACTCGGGCAGCGTTCAGCACCAGCCGGTCCAGGGTCTGGACGGCCAATTCGACCTGGAGATCGGCTCGGTCGGCCGGCTTCTGTCCTGGCTCGGCCAGCCGCTGCCGGAAGGCCAACCCGACCCGGGTCCCTTGAAGGTCGCCGCGACCTTCACCGCCGACGGTCAAAAGGTGGCCCTGGAGCAGGCCAAGATCACGGGCGAGGGGCTCGAAGCGACAGCCAAAGGCAGCTTCGATGGTTCCGGCGAGGTGAAGCGGGTCGCGCTGGAGTTGGAGAGCGGGCTGCTGGACATCGACCGCTACTTGCCGCCGCCGAAGCCCATGGCGCAGGCGGCGCCCGAGGCGCCGGCCGGACCGCCGCCGAGCCCCGATCAGCTCCTGGCAGGCCTGCCGGACGAGCCGCTCGACCTGAGCGGGCTCAAGCAGACCGAGGCCAACGTCAAGGTCGCCCTAGGCGGCGTCAAGGCGCAAGGCTACGAGGTCGGGCCGATCGCCCTGGCCGTCACCCTGCAAGGCGGCGTCCTGGCCGCGGAGCTGAGCGAGCTGGGGCTCTACGGCGGCTCGGTGAGCGGGCAGCTCGGCCTGGACGGCGCTGGCGATGCGCTCGGAGTCGATGCGACCGTCACCATCGCGAACGCCGGGATCGGCGAGCTGGCCGCGGTCGCCAGCCCCGAAGGCCCGCCGCCGGTCAGCGGCGTGCTCTCCGGCGTCGTCGAGCTGGCCACCCAAGGCGCCAGCGTCAAGCAGCTCGCCGAAGGCGCCAAGGGTCGGGTTTCCCTCGACCTCGGCGGCGTCGAGGTCCAGGACCCGCGCGCCGGCGCGCTCTCGGAGCTGAAACTGGCCCTGGACCTGCCGGGATTGGAAGCCGCGCCGAGTCTCGATGCCAGCCTCGTTTACAACGGCGAGCCGGTCGAGCTGGCGCTGAGCTTGGCGCCGGTCGGCGACCTGCTGGGCGGCGGGGCCGTGCCGCTCGATCTCAAGGCGACTTCCCCAAAGATCACGCTCGCCTATGCCGGGACGGTTCAGCAACAGCCCGTGCCGGGTCTAGACGGTAAGCTCGATCTCGACGTTCCCTCCGTCGGCGCGCTCTTGGTCTGGCTGGACCAGCCGCTGCCGGAGGGTCAGCCCGACCCAGGTTCGCTCAAAGTTGCCGCAAGCTTCGCCGCGGACGGCGCCAAGGCGGCATTGGAAGAGGCCACGATCGAGGGCAAGGCGGTGAAGGTGAGGGCGGTCGGCAGCTTCGACGCCGGTGGCGAGATCGCCAGCTTCAACGCCGACGTCACCGTCGACGAGCTCGATCTCAACGCCTATCTGCCGCCGCCGAAGGAAGGCGAGGCCGCGCCGGAGAGCGAACCCGCGCCGAGCGAGCCGGCGGCGCAGGGCTGGAGCGAGGAGCCGATCGACGTGGCCGGCCTTCGCCTCGCCAACGGCGAGATCAAGATCAAGACCGGTCCCGTCAAGTACCGGGGGCTCACCATCGAGCGCAGCGGCGCCGTGCTGACGCTGCGTGACGGCGTGATGCAACTGGGCCTCAACGAGCTGGTTCTGGCCGAGGGCCAGGTCACCGCCGCGGCGATGCTGGACGGCTCCGGCGAGACGCTCGCCCTGGAGTACAGCGCCAAGGTCGATCAGGTGCAGTCGAAGCCCTTCCTGCAGACCTTCTCCGGCATCGATTGGCTCTCGGGCCTGGGCAATTTCGAGGCCCAGGGAACGGCGCGCGGCCGCAGTCAGAAGGAGCTGGTGAGCAACCTGAACGGCGGCGGTAGCTTCGCCTTCCTCGACGGCGCCATCGAGGGCGTCAACCTGGCCGAGACGCTGCGCAACGTCGGGACTTTGGGTATGGGCGCCGAGGGCGGCAAGATCCCGAAGACCGACTTCACCGAGCTGAGCGGCAGCTTCGTGATCACCGACGGTGTCATCGACAACCAAGACATGAAGATGCTGGCGCCGCTGATTCGCTTGAGCGGGGCGGGCGAGGTACCGATGCCGCCGCAGACCGTCGACTATGGCGTCGAGGCCAAGTTGGTCGCCAGCCTGGAAGGGCAGGGCGGCGACGAGGCCTTGGCCGGCCTGCCGATTCCGATCCGTGTCACCGGTCCCTGGTCCAAGCTGTCCTACGAGATCGACTGGCAGGCGGCCTTCCAGTCCGCGGCGACCGATCCGGAGCGGCTGGCGAACATGCCGGCCGAGCTAACCGCCAAGGCCAAGGACTTCGGCGTCGACTTGCCGATCCCGGGCGGCGAGGGCGTCGGCGAGTTGCTCGAGACCGTGCCCGGCCTGCCCGGCGGCGAAGGCGAGGCTGCGGCCGATCCGGCAGGTGCTGCGGCGGGTGCCGCGGGCGCGGTCGGCGCAGGCCTCAAGGGGCTGCTCGGTTCAGACAAGGGCGATAGCGAGGAGGCGGCGGGCAGCCCGTCAGACGAAGCCGCGCCCGCCCAGGCGCAACCGGCGCCGGAAGCAGCCGTGGAGGATGCGGGCGAGAAGGTGCTCGAGGACGCCGGCAAGACGCTCAAGGGCCTGTTCGGCGATTGAGGCACCGGTCTCTCGGCGTTGGCTGCCTGAGGTTCAGACCTCGTGAATAAACCGATGCGGCGCTGGACCGCGGTTGTGCGTCCTTCGAGACGCCCGCTCACGCGGGCTCCTCAGGATGAGGACATTTCTTTATGCCACCAAAGATCTACCTCATCCTGAGGAGCGCCTTTCAAGGCGCGTCTCGAAGGACGCACGATGGTTTTGCAGCGCCGCGTGAAGGTAGGGGCAATTCAGTTGGCAAGCGCTCAGCCTGAAGCCGATTCCCTTTCGGAGGTATCGGCTGGGCGAGTGGAACCCTCCGCCGCGGACCCGCCATTCTTAGCGCCGTAGTCAGAGTGCCGGAACCACTCGGTGATCTCCTCCACCGGCATCGGCTTGCTGATGTAGAAGCCCTGTCCCAGGTCGCAGCCCAGGCCGCTTAGCACGGCGATGTGCTGCTCGCTTTCGACCCCCTCCGCCACGACCTTGAGGCCCAGATTGTGGGCGAGGTCGATGGTCGAGCGCACGATGATCAGGTCGCTCTCGTTCTCGTTCATCTCCATGACGAAGGACTTGTCGATCTTCAGCTCGTCGACGGGCAGGCGCTTGAGGCCGGCGAGCGACGAATAGCCGGTCCCGAAGTCGTCGATCGAAAGCCGCAAGCCGATCTGGTCGAGGCGCTTCAAGACCTCCAGCGCGCTTTCCGGATCGATCATGATCGCGCTTTCGGTGATCTCGAGCGTGAGCTTCTCGGGCTCGACGGCCCATTTCTCCAGAAGCTCGCCGAGGATCTCCGGCAGAGTCTCGTGGTGCAGGTTGCCGGCCGAGAGATTGATCGCCATGCCGATCTCGAGGCCCGTTTGCTTCCAGGCCGCGAGCTGGCCCAGGGCCGTATTGAACTCCCAGAGGATGAGCGGCTGGATCAGCCCGGTGCGCTCGGCCTGGATGACGAACTCCTCGGGGGGGATGAAACCGTGCTTGGGATGGTGCCAGCGGGCCAGGGCCTCGACCTGGGTGACGCGGCGGGTCGCGAGATCGAGCTTGGGCTGGTAGTGGAACGAAAGCTGCTCCGTCTCGATCGCCTGGCGCAGCTCGCCCGACAGCGTAAGATGGCGAACCGTGTTGTGGTCCTTCTGCGCATCGTAGAGCTCGATGCCGGTGCGCTCCGTCTTCGCCGTGTACATCGCGACGTCGGCGCACTGCAGCAGTTTGCTGCCGTCCTCGGCATGATCGGGATAGAGCGCGATGCCGATGCTGACGGCAACCTCGAGCGAGAGCGTCTCGACCTGGAACGGCCGCTCGAGAACATGCTCCAGGCGCCGGGACACGCGCTCGGCCCGCTCCAGATCCGTTACGGCCGGTAGCAGCACCGCGAACTCATCGCCGCCGAGACGGGCGATGGTGTCGGTGCGCCGTAGCGGCTCGATCAGGCGCTTGGCCACGTCGCGCAGGAGCAGGTCGCCGACGTGATGGCCCAGCGTGTCGTTGATCTCCTTGAAGCGATCCAGATCGAGTAGCAGGAGGCCGAGAGGCTCGGACTGGCGCTGGGCGAGATCGAGCGCATGGGTCAGGCGGTCCATCAGGAGGACGCGATTCGGTAGTCCGGTCAGCGCGTCGTGCAGCGCCTGGTGCTCGAGCTGCTGCTGCTGCGCCTTGCGCTCGGTGATGTCGCGAATGATCGCGATGAAAAGGCGATGCTCGCCCATGTGCATGTCGCTGAGCGCGAGCTCCAAGGGAAAGACCGTGCCGTTGCTCTTGCGACCCGTGGTCTCGCGATGGCCATGGCCGAGCTGGAACAGCGTGCCGAGATCGCCGCAGTCGGGCGCGGTCTCGGGAAAGAGATCGCGGACGTGGGCGCGCAGCAGCTCCTCGCCCTTGTATCCGAAAAGCCGGACGGCCGCGTCGTTCGCCATCTCGACGCCACCGTCGTCGCGGATCGTAAGGATGCCGTCGAAGCTGTTCTCGACCACGTTGCGCATCAGGGCGTCGACTCGCTTGAGCTTCGCGCCCTGGGCCAAGGCAAGCTCGGCTCTTCCGCGCTCGATCGAGCGGCCGAGCTGATCGCTGTAGCGATGTAACAGGGAGCTTTGCGGGTCGCCGCGCCGGCGTCGGGTGTAGGGCATGGCAGGCTGCTTGTCGGTGGCTGCTCGGAGGCTTCGCGTCGCTTCCTGCGCTTAGCGCCGTTGCCGGCGCCAGCGGCTCACGACTTCGTTGAGGAAGGCCTTGTCCTCGCCGTTCTCGCTCTGCTGCTTCCAAGCGGCGGAGAAGCGAGCGGTGCCGCTGCGCGGCCGATGCTCCTCGGGCAGATGATCGAAGCTGACTCGTACCGGCAGCGGGACTCCCTCGCCGACGGCGATCGCTTCGGCGATGTGGAGCGAGGGCAGGAAGTCCATCAAGCCCGTGGCGCTTTCCGACATGGCAGCGCGAACGAAATCCTGGTCGTTCTGATTGCTCATGCGCATTGCGAAGATCGTGTTGCACTGGGAGAGCATGCCGGTTGCCAGCTCGGACGGCCGCTGGCTGACGACGCAGAGAGAGACGCCGTACTTGCGCCCTTCCTTGGCGATCCGCGAGAGCGCCCGCTTGGTCGGCTCGAACCCGAGCTCCGAGTTCTGCGGCGCATAGCGATGCGCCTCCTCGCAGACCAAAAGGACCGGCACCGCGCGCTCGCTCCAAAGGGCGAAGTCGAAGGTAAGACGGCACATGATCGAGACGACCACGTTGAGGATCTCCGAGGGAATGCCGGAGAGGTCCATGATCGTCACGGGCTTGCCGTCGACCGGAATTCTCAGGATGCGCGAGAGGATGTCGGTCATGTTGTCGCGGACCGTGAGACCGCCGAACATGAAGGCGAAACGGCGGTCTGCCTTAAGCGCGTTCAGACGCGACTTGAGGCGAAGATAGGGCGCGCAGTCCTCGGGCTTGTCGAGCTTGCCCATCTTGTCGTCGATAATCTGGAGCAAATCGGTCAGCCGGTAGGGCACAGGCGTGTCGACCGTGATCGAAAGCTCGGGCTCGCCCTCCTTTAGGTACTGTTGCTTGGCCTCAGGGATGGCCTCGTTGAGAATGGCCTCGGCGCCGCTCGGGCAGTCGTTGCTGTCACCGAGCACGACCTCGACCATCTCTTCGAAGGTCAGCAGCCAGTACGGCAGTTGGAGGTTCTCCGGGCTGAGGATCTCGGCCTGCTCGCCGAAGGTTCTCGCGTATTCGTTGTGTGGGTCGAGCAACACCACGTGTGCGTTCGCGTTCTGCTCGAGGATCGCCCTCAGGATCAGGGCGACCGCGCAGGACTTGCCACAACCGGTCGTGCCGAGAACGGCGAAGTGCTTGCCGAGCAGATCGTCGGTCAGGACGTAGGCGGGGACGTTTTGGTCCTGGTGCACGCGGCCGACCGCTACCGTCGAAGCCTCCGGCCTCGCGTAGACCCGGCTCAGGTCGTCTCGGTCGGAGGCGTAAATCGCATCGCCCAGGCCCGGGAAGGTCGAGACGCCGCGCTGAAAGGATCCCTGATGCGCGTCCTGCCCGTTCATGGCGGTTTCGCCGAGCAGCTCGATCTCGACGATTTTCATCTCCTGGCTCTCGTCGTTCCTCGCCGGTACCGGAATCGACAAGCCGCTGACCATGCCGAAGACGGTCGAGCCGTCGGTCTGCATCTTGACGAGGCTGCCGATCTGCAGACCTTGGCCGTTCTTTTCGGCAGCGTTCGCATGGTATTCCGAGGGGTAGCCTTCGTGCAGGAAGACTATTTGGGAGCCGGAGACCGAAACGATCCGTCCGAGCTGCTGCTCCTGGTCGGGCATGAACCGCTCCTTGCTCAACGCCGATCATCGGAGATACGGCCAGAGAATCTGAGTGCCGCGCCAAATCAGCCGGGGGTCTTCTAAGATGCTTCGGACCGAGCCGCCCGCCAGAAAACTCGGGGCAGCGCCGTTCAGGCCGGAAAACTAAGCAAGAAACGCCAAGAAACCATTAAGCACGCAGCGGGACCGCCGGTCAGCGTCGGGCCCGAAAGCGGCCCCTGACGGTCGCTGCTCTTGGCTTTTGGCGGGCGTCGAGAAGGCTTGACGATGGTCAACACCGCCGGCGCGTCCTCTCCTACCCAAAAGCCAAGATCAGCGATCACACGTATCATCCTCTCGCGATAGTGGGTACTAGCCTTAGGCCATGGGAGAATCCGTAAAGCGCAGGCCCATGAAGCTGCCCTGCTGCCAGACGATGTCGGCGAGGTAGCTGTCGCCTTGGCGCAGTTTGAGCTGAACTTGGGCGAGGGTTGGGACGGGCGCCGAAGACTGCACGCGCGCGCCGGCTGAAGAGAGGTCGAGGACGAGACAGTCCTGCTCCTCGCCGGCCATGGTCAAGCTGCCGGACCAGTGAACGGACTGCCGGATGTGGCGTCGCCGTTCTTCCACCGGTGCGTCCGATCCGCGTTTGTCTGACATGGTCTCTCCAGATTCAACCAGAGCGCTACATCATCCTGTATCGAGGCGGAAGGCAAGGCCCTTGGCGCGGGCTCTGCGTGCCGCTTCCGCAGCCTAGAGACTAAAAAGGTAAGCATGGATTAACCCCGGTCCCGTAGCCTCGTGAGCATTGAGGCCCAAGGGGAGAGAGGGCAGGGACCCGCTGGTCGGGTGCCGGCATCGCCCCCAGAGTCGACGCTTGAGACGTCCCCTTGCGGCAGTCTCGCCAGGCAACCGGCCGCCTGGTGGGATTTATGCAAAACGCGAGGGCCGGGCGCCACGTTAGGGCTGCAGATTTGGCATTCTCGGGGGCTGCGACATGTCCGATTCTCAAGTGAGCGAGATGGCCGCTGAAAGCACGGCTCCCGGTTCGAAGCCTTCCGCCACGGCACGCGATTCGCTGAGAATTCTGCCCCTTTCCATGGTGCCGGTCGAGACGCCCACGCTGCGGCGGGCCAACCTGATCAAAAACGTCTATCTCGAGAGTGTCGTCGAGTTCTTTCGCGACGATACATCCGGCAGCGGTCAGCTTCCGCCGGACGAGCTCTCCGAGCATTGCGGCTGGCCTCCCGGCGAGGCCCATCCGGATCTGACGCTGCTCATGACGCTCTCTCGCCTGCACAGCTTCGACGTCTACAGCCTGCGAATCCAGCTCCGGCGCCTGAACATACCCGTCAACGACTATTCGCAACTCTGCCTCTCCGATACGAAAAGCCGCGAGCTTGCCGGCTACATGAAGACCTTCACGGGCCCGCTGATTCAGCAGGTCTTCGGCGCCAACAACCCGGACATCCAGGACTTCAATCAGCTCGTGGAGATGTTCAAGTCGCCGAACAAGGCCGAGGCCCTGAAGAACCTGAAGATGTTGGCGGACAAGCTCGAGATCGAGCTGGCGGAAGTTCCGCGGTTCCTCGAGGACTACGGCGATACCTTCCTTTCGCTCGCCTACTTCAAGCAATGCCTCGACGACGTCGTCCCCAAGGTCATGGACTTCCTCGAATCGCTCACACGGCTACGCCAGAACTATCAGCTCAAGAACACCCATGGCTTCATCGCGGCGTGCGACTATGTCGAGCCGAAGCTGAACTCGATCATCACCTCGATCACCGGCCGTTTCGAGAGCTTCGATCAGCACAGCCAGAACATGTGGGACAACATCTCGGCCGACTCCTTCCGCGATGTGAGGCTGCTCATTACCGAGCATCATGCCACCGTGGGCGGCACGCTCTGCGGTCTTTCGGTGAAGATGGATGCCTGGGACGAGCGCTTCGGCGAGATCGATCCCGAAGCGGCCATGGTCCGGCGCTCGGAGTTCGTCATGGGCGAGCTGCGCCGGGGAATCGAGAAGATCGAGGCCATCGAGCGCTCGGCGCCGCTGATCGCTTCGGCGAACCGCATAGCTGCGCCGCGTTCGGCGGCCGCCGGCTGACTCGGTCTCAGCGCCAGATCGCCTGCGGGTTGTTGAGCTGCTCCGGCGACAGGGCGAGGCAATAACGGCCCTCGCTCCAGAGATGCCGGCAAGCCGCGCCCGCATCGGGCTGCTTTAAACCGACAATCAACGCCGCAAAGCGCCGGATCCCGTCGCGGCTGCGTTCCACGATGGCCGCGCGACCCCGTCGCATGACCCGCCGCAGGCTCGTACGGCTGGCCTTGATCACTTCGCTCGCCTTCGCCTTGGAGGTGAAGGAGCCGAAAATCACGCCCCAGCCCGGCAGACGGCCGTTGTTGCCGATCACGGCCGGGCTGCCGCACTCGCTCCCACGTAAGACCGTGGGCGGAGCGCTTTCGCTTTCGAGCGGGAGGTCGGCGATCCGGCCGCCGGTTGCGCGACCGTCTGCGCCGCTCGCGAAGCCGGCGTTCATGATCTGCGTCATGCGGGCGTTGCGGGCACCGGCGCTGCGCCCGCCCAGAAGGATGCCGATCAGCCTGCGCCCGGACCGCTCGGCCGATGCCGCCAGGTTGTAGCCCGATCCGCAGGTAAAGCCGGTCTTCACGCCGTCCGCACCGCCGTAGTTCTTGAGCCAGGCGTTGGTCGTGGCGTGACGGCGCTTGCCGAGCGTAAAGTGATGCCGGGCGAACATCGGGTAGCGGTCCGGGAAGTCGACCTGCAGGGCGCGCACGAGCAAGGCGAGATCGCGTGCGGAGGTGACCTGCGCGCGGTCGGGCAATCCGGTGGCGTTGCGGAACCGGGTCTGGCCCATGCCGAGGGCGCGCGCCTTCTCCGTCATGGCGGCGGCGAAGGCGGCTTCGTTCCCGCTCACCGCCTCGGCCAGCACGACGGCTGCGTCATTGGCGGAACGCACGATGGTGGCCAGGAGCGCCTTTTCCACCGAGATGGTCCGGCCTTGGCCGAGGCCCAGCTTGCTCGCCGGCTGCCCGGCAGCCGCCGCCGAGACCGTGAGCTTTTGCTCGAGATCGAGGCGACCTTGCGCCAAGGCCTCGAACACCAGGTAGGCGGTCATGATCTTGGTGAGCGAGGCCGGATACCAGACACGGGTCGGGTTCTCCGCGCTCAAGACGCGGCCGTCTTCGGCATCGATCACCAGGTGCGAGCTTGGCGAATCGGCCGCGGCCGCCGGCCGAGCCGGGATCAGGAATGCCTGGCTCGCCAGCAGGATCGCGAGCGAGAGCGCGAGGCGCAAGGTGGAGTCCATTCGCCGGTCCATCATCGCCGGAGAGGGCCGATTTCGGGCCGGCCGCGTCCGTCCCGAAGCAATATGATCGCTTGGACATCAGCACTATTGGCCGCGATTCAACGGCTTGTCACTGAAATTTGCCCTATGCACGGAACCGAAGGATGACGGTCCCAACCGGGGCAAGGCTTCTCGGTCGAGGTGAGGGGCTTTGCCCAGGCTGAAAAATTCTGCGCGGCGCATCACTTTGCTTGTGTCGCCGCTCTTGCCTGCCTTACTCTCGAATGCACGACGGTTCCCTTCGGGGATGAAAAGGGAACGGGGTGCGGCCGAACGAGTGACGGCCAAAGCCCCGGCTGCCCCCGCAACTGTAGGATGGGGCGGTGTCCAAGAAGTCGCCACTGGGAAACCGGGAAGGCTGGACACCGAAGAGACCCGCGAGCCAGGAGACCTACCGTCGTCGATGCCAGTACGGACCTGCCGCGCGGGCGGAGCGGTGGCGCAGGGGTAGAGCGCGTCGAAGCGGGCCGCCCCCGACGTTCGTGTTGGCAGGTTTGGGACTGACACGAACGGAGGGAAACGATGGCGCGGATCGATCTTCGGGTTTCTCGGGGCCTGCGCGCGCTCGGCGGGGCGTCTCTTGTCACGGTTCTTGGTGCTTCTCCGGCTTTTGCCCATCACGTGATGGACGGGCAGATGCCGGGCACCTTCATGCAGGGTCTGCTGTCCGGTTTTGGTCATCCGATTATCGGGCCCGACCATTTCGCCTTCGTGATTGCGATCGGCATGGCCTCGACGCTCTTCGCCCGCGGTGCGGTCGCGCCCTTGGCCTTCGTCGGTGCTACGCTGCTGGGCTGCGTCATCCATCTCTTCGCCTTCGACCTGCCGTTCGCTGAGCCGGTCATCGCGATCAGCGTGCTGGCCGCTGGCGTGCTCCTCGCGCTGCGTAAGGCGATCGATCTGCGGCTTTTTGTCGGGTTGACGGCTCTGGCCGGCCTGTTTCACGGCTATGCCTACGGCGAATCCATCGTCGGTGCGGAGCCGTCGCCGCTGGTCGCCTATCTGATCGGCTTTGCGGTGATCCAGTCGGCGATCGCTCTCGGCGCCTTTTTCGCGACCCGCTGGTGGCTGTCGAGGTCGACTGAGACGGCGGCGGTCGGTGTTCGTGTCGCCGGTGGTGTCGTCGCGGCCGTCGGGTTGTTCTTCCTTTCGTCCGCGGTCGTTGCCTAGCCCGATCGGCTCGACGGACCGCCGCGGGACCGCCTGTCGTTAGATAAGGTGCAGGTGGAAGGCTTTGGCGGCCCCTCTCCCTCCGATCACCCTGATCCTCGGCGGGGCGCGTTCGGGCAAGAGCCGCCACGCCGAGGTCCTCGTGGAGGGCCAGCCGGGAGACTGCGTCTATCTGGCAACGGCAGAGGCGGGCGATGCCGAGATGGCGGCGCGCATCGAAGCCCATCGCGCGCGGCGCGGCGCACGCTGGCGCACCGTGGAGGAACCCTTGGACCTGCTCGGCGCCCTGGGGCGGCATGCCTCGGCCGAGGGCGCCGTGCTGGTCGATTGTCTGACTCTGTGGCTGTCGAACCTGATGGGCGCAGAGCGTGACGTCGAGGCAGAATGCGCGCATCTGCTCGACGGCCTGGCCGCGTTGCCGGGGCCCGTGGTTTTCGTCTCCAACGAGGTCGGCCTCGGTATCCATCCGATGAACGCGCTCGCCCGCCGCTTCGTCGACCATGCGGGGCGGCTGCACCAGAGGCTGGCCGAGGCCGCCGCCTCGGTCATCTTCATGGCCGCCGGCCTGCCGCTGCACCTCAAGCCACCCCAAACGAGCTAAGGAGCCCAAGCGCAATGCCCGCGAACGGCAAGATACCCGCGACCGTCATCACCGGCTTTCTCGGCGCCGGCAAGACCAGCACCATCCGGCATCTGCTGGAGACCGCGAACGGCCGGCGTTTGGCGCTGATCATCAACGAGTTCGGCGACCTCGGCGTCGACGGCGAGATCCTGCGCGGCTGCGGCATCGAGAGCTGCGGCGACGAGGACGTGGTCGAGCTCGCCAACGGCTGCATCTGCTGCACCGTGGCCGACGACTTCCTGCCGACGATCGAGGCGTTGCTCGAACGCGACGACCCGCCCGATCACATCGTCATCGAGACCTCGGGCCTGGCGCTGCCCAAGCCGTTGGTGAAGGCCTTCAACTGGCCCGAGATCCGCACCCGTGTGACGGTCGACGGCGTGATCGCGGTGATCGACGGTCCCGCGGTCGTCGAGGGCCGCTTCGCCAGCGACCCGGAGGCCGTGCAAGCCGCGCGCAGCGCCGATCCCAACCTCGACCACGATTCGCCTTTGGAAGAGCTGTTCGAGGACCAGCTCGGCTGCGCCGATCTCGTGGTGCTGAACAAGACCGACCTGCTGAGCGATGGAACGCACGGCGAAGTCCGCGCGGCACTGGACGGACATTTGCGTTCCGGCGTGAAGCTCGTCCCAGCGTCGCACGGCGCCATCGATGCCGAGGTGCTGCTGGGCCTGGGCGCCGAGGCGGAGGCCGACCTCGAGACGCGGCCCTCGCACCACGACGGCTTCGACGACCATGACCACGACGACTTCACCTCCTTTGTGGTCGAGCTCGGCGAGATCGACACGCCACAGCGCCTGACCGAGGCGCTGCCGGCGGTGATCGCCGAGCACGACATCCTGCGGGTGAAGGGCTTTGCCGCTGTCCGGGGCAAGGACATGCGCCTGGTCGTGCAGGGCGTGGGGCCGCGCTTGCAGCACTATTTCGACCGCGATTGGCAGCCGACCGAGTCGCGCCGCACGCGCTTGGTGGTGATCGGCGAGACCGGGCTCGATCAGGCGGCCATTGGTGGGGCCTTGGCGGCGGCGTTTGCGGATTGAGCGAGGCCGGTCTTGGTTTCGATGTGCGATCTTGGTGTGAGCTGTGACAGCGAGCGATCCTCCCCCTTCGACAGGCTCAGAGTGAGGGGAGAGGTCGAGGTCAAGGGACGGGATAACTCACCCCATCCCCTCATGCTGAGCCTGTCGAAGCGTGAGGATCGCTCGTTCTTTCCACGTCTTCGAACCCCGCGCCCGGACCAGCAAGGCGCCTAGCCATGCACCTCCTCCAAGCCCAGGCCGGTGCGGTCGCCGATGGATCGGAAGCCGTCGATCTCGGCCAGACGCCGGGCGAGATCCTCGTGCTCTCGGCCGCTGATACCGAGCTCGCGAGCCTGGCGAGCGCGCACGCAGCCATGGGCGCGGGCCAGCCGTCGCTGCGCCTGGCGAACCTGATGCAGCTCGCCCACAATCTTTCGGTCGATCTCTACGCCGAGACCATGGTCGCCGAAGCCCGGCTGGTGGTTGTGCGCCTGCTCGGCGGCGTGAGCTACTGGCCCTATGGGGTCGAGCAGATCCGCGCGATCTGCGAGGAGCGCGGCATCCCGCTCGCCCTGCTGCCCGGTGACGATCAGCCGGACGCCGAGCTGGCGTCGCTCTGTCGTCTGCCGCAGGCGGCCTGCCACCGGCTCTGGCAGTACCTGGTTCACGGCGGACCGGAGAACGCGCGCCAGTTCCTGGCCTTCGTCGCCAGCTTGCTCGGGCAAGAGACAGATTGGGCCGAGCCCAGGCCGCTGCTGCGCGCCGGACTCTATTGGCCGGAGGGCGAGCC
>JAKSDN010000444.1 GCA_022360075.1 Kiloniellales bacterium
ATAGAAGAAGCCGCTCAACGCGGTCGCCGTCTCGACCTCGTGCGCGACCCGATCGAGGGTTGCGGCCGAGCCGGCTTCAAGGCCGGTGAGGTCGATCACTGGCAGGTCGGTCATTGGCTCCTCTTTTGAACAGCCTGCAGGTCGCCCCTCGTGCGACGGCAAGGTTCGCGGCACGACCTCTGTGCGTCCTTCGAGACGCATCCTGTCGGATGCTCCTCAGGATGAGGAACGATCCTTGTGGCGAAATGAAATGTCCTCATCCTGAGGAGCCCGCTTTGGCGGGCGTCTCGAAGGACGCACGCTAGCTATCCAGATCTCCCGTCATTTGGCCACGACCAGATCGACAGGACCAAATGATAACCGTCAAGGCTCCAGCGTCACCACGGTCTTCTCACGCACGGCCTCTGCCGCAGCCTCGGCGAGGGCGAGGGCGCGCACGCCGTCGTCGACCGTCACCGGCGGCGGCGCGTTGTTGGTGATGCAGGCGAGGAAGGCGGTCATCTCGTGCCGGTAGCTCTCGGCGTAGCGCTCGAGGAAGAAGTGCAGGAGCGGCGCCTTGGCGTCGGTGCTCTCCGCGCCGGAACGGCGCAGCGCGGTCGGGCGCAGGTTCTCCGACTGCAAAACGCCTTTCGCGCCGAAGGCCTCGATGCGCTGGTCGTAGCCGTAGACCGCACGCCGCGAGTTGACGATCTGGCAGAGCACGCCGCTCGCCGTCTTGAGCTGGACAGAGGCGCTGTCGATGTCGCCCAGCTCGGCCGCGGTCTCGTCGAACAGAGCGCTGGCCGCGGCCGAGACCTCGACCGGCTCCTCGCCCAGGAGAAAGCGCGCCATATCGAAATCGTGGATCGTCATGTCGCGGAACAGGCCGCCGGAGCGGAGCATGTAGTCCTTGGGCGGCGGAGCGGGATCGCGGCTGACGATCAGCAGGTTCTCCAGCCGCCCGATTTCGTCTTGGCGCAGCGCCGCGGCCAGCGCCGCGTGGGTCGGATCGAAGCGGCGGTTGAAGCCGATCTGCACCGGCACGTCCAAGCCCGCAAGCGCGGCCTGACACTGCCGCGCCCGGGCGATGTCGAGGTCGATCGGCTTCTCGCAGAGCACCGCGCGGCCGGCGCGGACACCGGCCAGGATCAGGTCGACGTGGGTGTCGGTGCTGGAGGCGACGACGACTCCCTGGACCTCGCGATGGCCGATCGCCGCCTCGGCCGTGTCCGCCACCTCGGCGCCGTAGCGCTTAGCCAAGTCCTCGGCCACCGCCGTGACCGGGTCGAAGACCGAGACCAGCCGCGCGCCGGTCTCCTGCATCGAACGGGCATGGACCGCGGCGATCCGCCCGGCGCCGAGGAGCGCCAATCCAACCATCACATCCGCTTCCCAAAGAAACGCCGCAATTCAGGCCGCAACCTTCTCACCGCGCGCCCGTTTCCAGGTCTTGACCAGGGTCTCGAAGCGCGCCGCCATGTCGGCGATGGCAGCCGCGTCGTCGATGGCGCCGGACAGCCAGCGCTCGGCCGCCTCGGCGAAGATCGAGCGGCCGACCGCGAAACCCTGGACCCGGCGGAAGGGCGCGGCAAGCCGAAAGGCGGCCTCCAGCGTCTCGATCGGCGCTTCCAGCCCGAGCATCACGATGCCGCGGCAGTAGGGATCGCCCGCCTCGATCGCCGCCTCGATGGCGGCCCAGGCTTGCGCCGAGGGGGCCGGCTCGAGCTTCCACCAATCGGGCTTGATGCCCAGACCGTAGAGATGCTGCAGCATCGTCGCCTGAGTGCCGTCTTCCAGGGCGCCGTGCTTGCCGGCGATGATCTCGACCAGCAGCTCGCGTCCCGTCGTGCGGCAGGCGTCGAACAGGCGCAGCAGCGCGGCGTCCTGCTCGGCGCGCAGCGCGGCCGGATCGTCAGGGTGATAGAAGCAAAGGCACTTCACCGTGTGCGCCAAGGGCCACTCGGCCAGATGCGCGCCGAGATCGGCACCGATCTCGAAGGCCAGCGGCCGCGAGCCCGGCACCTCGACCGGGCGGCCGATCCACAGGTCCTGGTCGACCGCATCGAAGAGCGCGTCGCGGCCGTAGCGGCCATCGGCGAGAATCCCGAAGCCGCCGCGGCCGGCGGCAACGCGGGCCGCCGCGGCGACGGCCAGGGTCTTGAAGGCCGGTATCCGCGAACGCGAGGCGCCGAGCCGGTCGGCCAGCGCCTCGAGCTGCGCGCGGTGGTCGATCGCCAGGGCCATCAGGCCGGCGTCCCGGGGTCGCCGGGTAGTCGCCCAGTGAATGTGATTGAGCTGCGGGTCGAGGCGCAGCGCCCGCTCCGGGCTGCCTTGTTCCAGGAAATGCGTCAGCTCGGCCCAGGTCGGGATCTCCGGCGAGCAGAGCAGACGCGAGACCGCGAAGGCACCGCAGGCGTTGGCCCAGGTACAGCAGGTCTCCAATGCCTCGCCGCGCAACCAGCCGCGCAGGAATCCGGCCATGAAGGCGTCGCCCGCGCCGAGCACGTTGTAGACCTCGACCGGGAAACGGCGGCCGGCGATGCCGTCGTCTAGCGCCTCCGGTATCGCGCCGTCGAAGACCGTGCAGCCCATGGGTCCCCGCTTGCAGACGATGACGGCGTCGCTCAGGGCGCGGACCGCGCGCAGCGCCGCGAGGGTCTCGGTGCTGCCGCCGGCGATGTGCAGCTCCTCCTCGGTGCCGACCACGAGGTCGCAGAGCGGCAGGATCGACTGCAGGTGCGCCGTCACCTCTTCGGAGGCGACGAAGCGGGATTCGCCGGCGCCGTGTCCGGCCAGGCCCCAGAGGTTCGGGCGGTAGTCGACGTCGAAGA
>JAKSDN010000283.1 GCA_022360075.1 Kiloniellales bacterium
GGCCGCGTCGGGCTCGCGGGCGAAGTCGTCGCGCAGTTTTTCGATCTCCGCGTCGCATGGCCAGCCGAACCAGGCGCGTTCGCGACAACCGCCGGATATAGCGATGTTGGCGACCGGGTTGGCGACATCGACCGCCAGCGACCAGGTGTGGAAAATGTTCCAACCGCCTTCCGACGGCGGGTCCATCATCGGCCGGCGCGACGTGAGCGTACTCCAATCCATCGCCTGCATCTCAACCACCATGCCGGCTTCGCGGAGCAATTGCGCGGTCACCAGCGACGCGCTATTGAGGATCGCGATGTCGGTCGGCTGTAGCATGACAATCGGCGTGCCGTCATAGCCGGCCTCGGCGAGCAACGCCTTGGCCTTGGCCACGTCGCGCGCGATCTTCGGCAACGCCGCATACTCCGGATGGATGGTCGCGACGTGATGATGCTCGCCGGCGGTGCCCAGGCCCTGCAGCGCCGTCTTGTAGATCGAGTCGGGATCGACGGCGTAGCGCATGGCCTGGCGCACCCGCGGATCGTCGAAGGGCGGCTCGGTCACCTTCATGCGCATGACCGCGGTCTCGGCGGTCGGCACCTGGAACAGGTCGACGTCGGGCAGGCTTTTCAGGGTCTGGTACTGGGTCGGATCGGCGAGGATCAGGCCGTGCACCTGCTGCGAGCCCAGGGCGTTGATCGCCGCGCTCGCATCGTCGCCGAGATCGGCGAAGAGGATCTCGTCGAGGTAAGGCCCCTCGCCCCAGTAGTCCGAGCGGGCCTTCAGGAGCGCGCGCTCGCCGACGGCGAGCTCGGTCAGCGCGAAGGCGCCGGTGCCGTTGGAGCCGACCTTGAAGACGCCGCCCTCGGCGGGGTCGAGGATCGCGAGCGGGTAATGGAAAAGATGCTCGGGCACCGCGACCTGCGGCACCTTGCAGTTCAGCCTGACCGTATGGTCGTCGACCTTTTCGATCGCGTTGGCGTCCCAGAGGCGCACCGACATCTTGGCGCTGCCGTCGTCGGCCTTCTCGCCGGTGTCATAGTCCTCGAGCATGTAGCCCTTCATCAGGCCGAGCACGGAGGAGCCTACGGCGGGATCGAGCACCCGCTTGAGGTTCCAGACCACGTCCTCGGCGACGAAGGCGCGGCCGTCGTGCCATTTGACGTCGCGGCGCAGGCGCAGGGTCCAGGTTCTGAGGTCGTCCGAGGCGTCCCAGCCCTCCAGCAGGTA
>JAKSDN010000287.1 GCA_022360075.1 Kiloniellales bacterium
AGAACCGGGTGCGCCTGACCCGGGAGGTGCTGGAGGAGACCAGGGACGCGGTCGGCGATACCTGCGCCGTGGCCTTCCGGTTTGCCGTCGACGAACTCATGGGCGACGCCGGCATCGCCGCGGACGGCGAAGGCCGGGAGATCGTCGAGATGCTGGCCGAGTTGCCGGACCTGTGGGACGTCAACGTGTCCGACTGGAGCAACGACAGCGCCACCGCCCGCTTCGCCGAGGAAGGCTATCAGGACCCGTACACGGCGTTCGTCAAATCGGTGACGTCGAAGCCCGTCGTCGGCGTCGGCCGCTACACGTCCCCCGACGCCATGGTGGCCAAAATCAAGAAAGGCCTGCTCGACTTCATCGGCGCGGCGCGGCCGTCCATCGCCGACCCGTTCCTGCCGGCCAAGCTGTCCGAGGGCCGGGTCGATGAAATCCGCGAATGTATCGGCTGCAATATCTGCGTCGCCGGCGACAACCGGGTGGCGCCGGTCCGCTGCACCCAGAACCCGACCATGGGCGAGGAATGGCGCCGCGGCTGGCACCCCGAGCAGATCCCGGCCCGCGGCTCTGACGATGCCATCCTGATCGTCGGCGCCGGTCCGGCCGGCCTCGAATGCGCGCGCGCCCTGGGGCAGCGAGGCTACGCCGTGACCCTGGCCGAAGCGGGGACCGAGCTCGGCGGCCGGGTGACCCGCGAAGCCGCGCTGCCCGGCCTCGCCGAGTGGGCCCGTGTCCGCGACCACCGGATCGGCCAGATCGAGCGCATGCCCAACGTCGAAATCTACCGGGCCAGCGATCTGACCGCCGAGGACATCCGCGCCTTCGGCTTTCCCCACGTCGTGCTCGCGACCGGCGCGCGCTGGCGCGGCGACGGCATAGGCCGCCGGCATCACGCGGCGATCCCCGGCGCCGAGCGCGCCCATGTCGTGACCCCCGACTCGCTGATGGCCGGCGCCGAGATCGCGGGCCCGGTCGTGATCTACGACGACGACCACTACTACATGGGCGGCGTGCTGGCCGAACTGCTGCGCGCCCGCGGCCTGGGCGTGACGCTCGTCACGCCCGCCCCCGACGTCTCGCACTGGACCCACAACACCCTCGAGCAAGGGCACATCCAGACCCGCCTGCTCGAGCGCGGAGTCGCGCTTCGGCCACAACAGGCGCTGCGGTCGATCGCGGCCGATCATGTCGAGCTGGCCTGCGTCTTCACCGAGAAAGCCGAGAGCCTGGCGGCGGCCTCCGTCGTCCTCGTGACCTCACGGCGACCGCTCGACGGCCCCTACCACGCCCTCGTCGACAACGAAGGAAAGCCCAAGGACGACGGGATCAAGTCGGTCACGCGCATCGGCGACTGCCTGGCGCCCGGCACCATCGCCGCCGCGGTCTACGCCGGCCACCTCTACGCCCGCGGCCTGGATGCGCCGGCCGGCTCCGACGTCCCATTCCGGCGCGAAGGCCCCGGGCTCGCGTAAACCCGTCGCCTAACCCCGCCTCTGGCGGCGTCCCATCGTGCGGATCTCCTCGCGCACGATCCGCTCGGTCAGCGGCTCGAGGTTGGCGTTCAACCAGTCCCGCAGCTCCCGCCCCAGGGCATCGCGCACCAGGTCTTCGAAGGTCGGCCCGTCATCCATGAGGCCGCTTTCGACGGTCTCGGCCAACTGGCCTTCCCGCGCCGACAGGGTCGCGACCGCCACGGCGCCGTTTGCCAGAAGATCGCTTTCGCCTTCTTCCATCCTTTTAGCCACCTCGGCTTCGACGCCCTCGGCAATTGCCGCGATAGCCGTTTCCTCTTCCCCCTCGGAT
>JAKSDN010000346.1 GCA_022360075.1 Kiloniellales bacterium
CCTGCCGGGCCTCGCGGCCTACAAGGCGATCAACACGCTGGACTCGATGATCGGCCATCGCAGCGCCCGCTACGAGGCCTTCGGCAAGGTCGCCGCGCGGCTCGACGACGCGGTCAACTGGCTGCCCGCCCGCCTCGCCGGCCTATTGCTGGTTCTTTCCGCCGCCGCCCTGCCGGGCGCACGGCCGAGCGGCGCGCTCAAGACCATGCTGCGCGATGCCCCCCGCCATCGCTCGCCCAACGCCGGCTGGCAGGAAGCCGCACTCGCCGGCGCGCTCGGCTTCGCGCTCGCCGGTCCGCGGCAGTACCCTGACGAGGTCGTCGACGACCCCTGGATGGGCGATGGCCGCCGCGACCTTGGAGCGCACGATATCGAGCGGGCCCTGCGGCTCTACCTCGTGGCCAGCGTGTTGCTCTTAGGCGTGGTCGTCTTGCTAGTCTTGGCCTAAGAGTTGTCTCGAAAACCCCATGAATTCAATGAGTTCTAGCGCCTTCATCCCTCATGTTAAGAAGGTCAAAAGTCTGGGCAGTATTGGCAGCATCGAGCGATGGTGGCGCATTCGGGTCTTGGCTGCAGCACTGGGGTGCGTGCTTCGAGACGCCCCTTTGGGGCTCCTCAGCATGAGGAAGGTCTTTGCTGGCATTAAGAGATTGCTCCTCATGCTGAGGAGCGCTCGACAGAGCGCGTCTCGAAGCACGCAGGCTGTTTGTCCAGCGCTCCAAGCCTCCTGTCGTTCCTGTCGCAGAACGACGGTCTATTCTCGCCCGGACTTTTGCCTCTCCTACGCCCTCATTTGTCATCACCGGGCTCGACCCGGTGATCCAGAGTGGTGCCCGGGTCAGGCGATCCCTGGATTGCCGGATCAAGTCCGGCAATGACAGTGAGGGAATGGCTTTCGTCATTGCGAGCGGAGCGAAGCAGTCCATCTGGCCGCCAGCCGCGCGGTGGCTCCGGATTGCCCAGTGGCGCCGAGGGGCCGGCTAATGCCGACCCGCAACGACGGTTAAGACATAGGCTCGAGTCAATGCACGTCGGTTCGAAGGGCCCTTCACAAAGACTTCAGATACTCGATCAGGTCCCAACGCTCGTCCTCGGTCAGCGCCCGGCCGATCACGCCGCCGCCTCTGGGTCCGTCCTTGAACTCGTGACCCGAGTTGAGGTTGCCGGGCATCGAAGCGTCGAGCTTGAAGGTACCTTCGAGACACTCGGTGCTGTAGCCGACCTTCTGCGGATCGAACAGGCGGCTGCCCAGGCAGAACGACGCCGGCCTCTCCTCCGCCGGTGACAGCAGCGACCAGAGATCGGGCACCGCGCCGTTATGCAGATAAGGCGCGGTTGCCCAGATCCCGTCGAGCGGACGCGCCTTGTAGGCCAGCTCGGCCTGGATGCAGTTGGGCCGATAGCCGTTCATCTTGTTCCGCTCCGGCTCGGGGATCGCGTGCTTGTCGTACCAGCGGTCGACCGTCTTCTCGACGACGGCGGCCAGGGCCACGGCGAAGGTCGGCTCGGTCTGCGGCTCGCCCCCCTCGCTGAAGCAATAGACATCCGACGCGCCGCGGCGGGCAAAGGGCTTGATGTCGAGGTAGGCCGGCACCGTGACTTTCCTGTTGACCAGGATCTCCGCCTGCGCCGGGTCGGTGCCGACGTGGGTGATCGGGATGACCTTGACCTTGAGGTAGCGCTCGCCGGCGTCGTTCGGCGTGGTCCAGAGGGTCGGCGCCCAAAAGCGGCCGGAGGGATCGTTCACCGGCGGCAGGTGGCAGCTCTGGCAAAGCTGCCTGTACAGCTTTTCGCCCCGATCGCGCTTGGCCTCGTCGATCTCGCCGAGCAGCGCCGCGGGCCATTCTGGCGCGGTGAGGCCCTTGAAGCCGACGCGCTCGCCATCGAAGGGGTTATCCCCGGCCAGAAGCTGCTCCATGTGAAAGATCTCGCGCACCTCCACACTAGAGCCATAGAGCGGGCGCTTGGGGTTCAGCATGTTGACCCTGGCCGAGACCCCCATGGCCTCGCCCGCATTGCGCACCATCGGCTGCATGATCGAGGCGTCGTACTGGACCCAATTGAACCAGGAGGTGTCCCAGATGTGCGGGTAGTTGACCGGCGCGGACAGCGGAACGTAGTTGCCCTTCACGCCTGGCACGGCTTCGACCCATTTCTCCTGGGCGGGATCCCACGCCATCAGATCGGTGAAAAACACCCAGTTGCCGATGCGGTTCAGGGCATCGAGGCGGGTGAAGCCCTCCGTCACGTCCTGCTCGGAGATGGGATCGGTGATCTTGTTGCGCGCCTGTCCGAGTGCCAAGAGCGTGTCCAGTTTCTCGGCCAGCACGAGCTCCGTCTCGCGGCTGTATTTCTCCTTCAGCACGTTCTTGGCGAAGCGGGTGAAACGGGAGGGGATGAACTTCGTGTAGACCAGCGCCAAGCCCAGGACCTCGCGGAACTTGCCGAGGTCGGTCATGGCCGGCGCGCCGTCGATGCGCAGGCTCACGCCCTCGTACTCCAGGTGGCCCGTGTGGCAGGCCGCGCAGGTGAAACCGACCTGGTCGGGCAGCATGCGGCCCGTGACCGGGTCCTCGTAGCCGGGAGTCCGCGCGAAGCCGACCGGCAGCGCGTCCGGATTGCCGGGAAAGGCCGCGGGGTCGTATTCGGCGGCGCTGCCATAGCTGCGGCCGCCCTCGCCTGCGCCGTAGCCGTATCCGCTCAGCGCGGACGGGTCCGCCTCGAGGCTCGCGGGGCTAGGAATGAACCCGAAGCGCCTCAGGTACTCGGGATCGGTGAGCATCGGCGGATCGCCGAAGAACCAGATGCGCGGCTGTTCCAGCGCGACGAGCCAGTCGTAGGGTACGGGCAGGGTCGAGGCGCCCTGGGTGGCATGGTGGAACCAGTAGCGCTCCTCGTCGCTCCAGTTCTGCTTCAGCCAGCGCGCCTCGCTGATGGGCGTGTTCTCCGGCAGCGAGGGGGCGCAGCCGGCAAGCGACGACGCCGCGATAAAGGCGGCAAGCAACGCGGTCCTGATCATCGATAGAACTCCCCTCCGACCTTGGGCGCCTGTCCCGTTCCGGCGTTCAAAGCAACGGCTTGCCTGCCAGAAACCGTTGCGGCCGGCGGACCTTATGCGCAATTCACCGCCGTCAGAATAGCATTTCAAATTTCACATCTCGATCTTAAAGTGTATTCATACGAAAAAATACAAGTGTGGATTGGCCGCGCGTCGTTGGCTTCAACCGTGGCCCAATCGAGCGAATGGGGAGAGTTCGATGAGTTTCCTGGATGCCTACGACGCGGCGAGCGGCGCCGACAAGCTCAAGGTCCTGTTCCACGCCCTGGCAACCGCGCCACTGGCGACTTTCGCGGAGCTGCGGACGCGACGGCCGATCCTCGTGACGCCGGGTCCTGTGCTGCTGACCCGCTTCGCCGATGTCGAGGAGGTCCTGTCGCGGCACATGGTCTTCACCGTAAAACCCTATCAGCCAAAGATGGACCCCTCCGTCGGCCCCTTCATGCTGGCGCGCGACGGCACCGTCTATAATCAGCGCGACAAGGGCATCATGCGCGCCCTGATCCAGCAGTCGGACATGCCGGGCGTGCGCCGGACGGTCACGCAGCTCGCCCAGCAGGCGATCACCGAGGGCGCGGCCGACGGCCGGCTCGAGCTGGTCAGCCAGCTCACCCGCCGCGTGCCCGTGCAGCGCACCGGCGCCTACTTCGGGTTCCCGGGTCCGGACGAAGCGACCATGATGGCCTGGTCGCGGGCCACCCAGCACGACATGTTCCGCAACCCCACCAACGATCCGGCGGTCCACGAGGCGAACCTCGCGGCGGGGCGGGAGATGAAGGAATACCTCGAGGCCTTCCTGCCCGATCAGCTCGCGCTGGTCCGTCAGGACCCGAGCCTCGACGACGTGGTCTCGAGAATGCTGCGCACGACCCTGCCCGACTCGATCGGCTTCGACATGGCGCGCGTGATGACCAACACCATGGGCCTGCTCGTCGGCGGCGTGGAAACCACCTCAGCGGCGATCGTGCAGGCCGTCGACCAACTGCTGAACCGCCCGGACGCGCTGGCCGGGGCCCTCGCCGCGGCGCGCCAGGGCGACGACGAGACCTTCGACCGCTACTTCTGGGAGGCGCTGCGGTTCAACCCCATGAATCCCTTCGTGGCACGCCTGAGCGTCGCCGACTACAGGGTCGCGGCCGGCACCGAGCGGCAGACGACGATCCCGGCGGGGACCCTCGTCTTCGCCTCCAACGCCTCGGCCATGCACGACGCCTTGGAGCTCAAATCGCCGGAACGCTTCGACATCGATCGGCCGGACTATCACTACATGCATTTCGGCTACGGCAACCATAGCTGCCTCGGCGACCAGGTCGGCCGCGTGGAGATGCCGGAGATCGCCAAGCAGCTCTTTCTCGCCGGCTTCACCGAGCGCGCCGAGGGGCCGGCCGGTCAGATCGACTTCCAGGGTGGTCCGTTTCCGGAGTCCTTTACACTGGTGCAAGCAGCGGCGTCATGACGGGTACCGGTGAGAAAGAGCGGTGACCGCAATCGGCCAACGATCTCACGACGTCATCGGCTCCTGCGGGATCGGCGGCGCGAAGGGATAGGCGCCCCAGACTGACTGGTCGAAGTTGACGACGGAGCCGGTCATCATCCCGGAGTCCGCCGAGGCGAGAAACGTCACGGCGCGCGCGACCTCCTCGGGCGCGAGCAGGCGTCCGAACGGCTGGGCGGCGGCAGCCTCGTCCAGCCAGTCCTCGGGAGCGCCGTGGTACTCGGTCTGGATGCGGTGCTCGCCGTCGGACGCCATCCAGCCGATGTTGAGCTGGTTGACGCGGATCTTGTTGCGCAGCAAGGCGAAGGCGGTGTTGCGGGTGAGCGTGGCCAAGGCGCCCTTGGAGGCGCAGTAGGCCGAGATGAAGGGCTGGCCCGCAAGCGCCGAGGTCGAGCCGATGTTGACGATCGCCCCTTCGATCCCCTCGCGGATCATGATCTTGGCCGCACCCTGCATGAGGAAGAAGGGCCCGCGCGTGTTGACCGCGAAGACGCGGTCGAACAGCGCCTCGGAGGTATTCAGAATATCGCCGCGATCCGTGACGCCCGCGGCATTGACGAGGATGTCGACACGGCCGAACTGGCGGTCTGCGGCGGCGATGACCGCGCGGCAGTCCACCACCTTCGCCAGGTCCGCCGCGACGAAGTGGACCGGGCAGCCGGTTTCGCTGGCAATCGCGACGCCGACTGCCTGCCCTTTCTCTGAATTGCGCCCGCAGGTGACGAGGCCCGCCGCGCCGGCCTCGGCGAAGCTGCGAGCGATGGCCGCGCCCAGACCCTGGGACCCACCCGTGACGACGGCGTACTTCCCGTCCAGCCGGTTCATGTCACCCCTCCTCGATCGCGTAGCCCGCCGCTTCCAGCGCCTCGACCATCGCGGCCTGGCCGATGCGCGCGTAGGCGAGCG
>JAKSDN010000849.1 GCA_022360075.1 Kiloniellales bacterium
GCCGGTGCCGATGCGCAGCCGGCCCTGCAGGCTCGCCAGGTAGATCGCCACCATCAGGATGAAGCCGAAGACGATCTGGCGGATCGAGGGCTCGACGCCGAAGAGGTTCATCAGGTTCTCGATGATCGCGATGACCAGGACAGCCGCGAAGATCCCGCCGACCCGCCCGACCCCGCCGGTCAGCGCCGTCCCGCCCAGGATCGTGCCGGCGAAGACCATCAGGATGTCGCCCTCGCCCAGATCGGCGACCGCCGAGGACAGGCGGCCGACCTCCAGCAGGCCGCCGATCGCCGCGACCGTGCCGGCGATCACGAAGCACATGATCTTGGTCCGGTCGACATTGACGCCGGCGATGAAGGCCGCCTCTTCGTTGTTGCCGAGCGCGAAGATGTTCTTGCCCAGGCGGTGATAGCTGATGAGCAGGTAAGCCATCGCGTAAAGGACGATCCAGACGATGACTGCGATCGGCAGGAAGCCGAGGACCTTGGCCGAGCCCAGGTAGATGATCTCGTCCGGCAGGTAGTAGACGCCCTCCGGGATCAGGTAGATCACGATGCCGCGCATGATCAGCAGCGTCGCCAGGGTCACGAGAAAGGCATTGACCCGCAGGCGCACCGAGAACAGGCCGTTGACCAACCCGATCAGCGCGCCGGCAAGCACGACGATGACGACGCCGAAGCCTGGCCAGATCAGGTCGGGCAGCCACGTCAGCAGCAGGACGATGGCCAGGGTCGGCGCGAGCGCGAAGGTGGATTCGAGCGAAAGGTCGAGCCCGCCGGTGAGCAGCACGAAGAACAGGCCGAGCACCATGCAGCCGAGCGGCGCCGCGGCCCACATGACGTTGACGATGTTGCGCACCGAAAGAAAGCCGGGGACCGTGAGCCCGACCAGGACCAACAAGGCGAGCAGAGCCCAGATCAGATGGCGCTCGACGATGGTGAACAATAGGCCCTTCATCCCAAGACTCACGCTGCCCGCACTCCCTGTATCAGGCGATAGACCTCGGCGACGTTGAAATCCTCGCGGCCGCGCTCGACGACCTTGGCGACGCGGCCGCGGAAGAACACCAGGATCCGGTCGCAGATCTCGATCAGCTCCTCTTCGCTTTCCGAGATCATGATCACGCCGCTGTCTTGTGCCAGTTGCTCGCGGATGATCTTCAGGAGGTCCGGCTTGGCCGCGATATCGACGCCGCGGGTCGGCTCGTTGAGCAGCAGGAGCTGCGGATTGCGGATGGCGAGCCGGTTGATCAACACGCGCTGCTTGTTGCCGCCCGAGAGATGGTCGATCAGCGTTGCGAGGCTCGGCGTCTTGACTTTCAGGGCACGGGTGCGCGCCTCGGCGACCACGCGGGCGCGCCCGCCGCGAATCCAGCCGAAGCGATCGGCGAAGGCCTCGTAGCTCGAGATCAAGGTGTTCTCCTCGACCGAGCGGCCATGGATCACGCCCTGCGCCTCGCGGTGCTTGGGCAGGAAGGCGATACCCCGCTCCAGCGCCGCCTCCGGCGAGGCGATCGTCACCGGCTCGCCATCGAATCGCAGCGTGCCGGCGCTCGGGCGGTGCAAACCGAAGAGCGTCTCGATGGCGGCGTCCTTGCCGGAGCCCTCCAGCCCGGCGAAGCCGACCACCTCACCGCGATCCAGCGTGAAGCTCAGGCCTTCGAACGCGGCGGCGCCGGACAGTGCCTCGACGGCAAGCAGCGGCGGCCCCTCGCCGTTCGCGCGCCGGGCCCGATCGGGCGGCGTGATGGTGACCTGCGGCGTGTCGCCGACGATCCAATGGGCCAGCTCCCGCTCCGTCGTGTCGGCCGTCGGTATGCTCGTCACGGCCTTGCCGTCGCGCATGACCGTCACCCGGTCGGCGAACTCGAGGACTTCCGAGATGTGATGCGAGATCAGCGTGAAGGAAATGTCCTCGCCCGACACCGCGATCTCGCGCAGCAGGCCCAGGAGCATTTCCTTGCGCGCCTGGGTCAGGGAGGCGGTGATCTCGTCGAGCAGAATCACGCGGGCGTTCTCGATGAACAGCGCCTTGCCGAAGGCGAGGAGCTGCTGCGTCTCGATCGGAAGGTCTCCGATCGGATCGCTTGGGCGAGCGTCGATCGACAGGCGCTCCATGACCGCCTCGACCTGCTGCAGCATCGCCGCTGGCCGCACGAAGTCGAGGGCCCCGGTGATCTCGCGCCCCATGAAGAGATTGTCGACGATCGACAGGCGCCGCGCGAACTTGGGCTCCTGCGGGATCAGCGAAACGCCGAGCGCGTGAGCCCGGGCCGGGCCCCAACCTTCGCTGTCGATGACGCCTTCGCCCACGCGGATGCGCCCCGCGCTGGGCGGAATGATGCCGGCCACCATGCTGACCAGGACCGACTTGCCCGCGCCGTTGCGGCCGATGATGCCGTGGATCTCGCCTTGCGCCACCCGGAGATCGACCTGGTCGACCGCCAGCACGCCGGGAAAGCGACGGGTGAGGCCCTCCAGCGCATAGGAAGGGGCCGCGGCAGCGGCATGTCCGTTGGTCAGCGTCACAGGCTCGTTCTCCGATCCCACCGCAATCGCGTCGGGACCCCGAGACTGAGTATAAGTCGAGTCTTCGGAAGCTGGCGGCGCGGCCGGGTGCGCGCCGGCGCACACCCGGTCAGGCCGCTGCGTCTCGACCTAGTTGCCGTAGTCCGGCAGCTTGCCGTTTTCCCTCTGGTGCATCTTGTTCGACCAGACCTTCGGATCGTCGTAGTTGACGTCCGAGGGCACGCTATAGGCCGTGGTGCGGTACCAGGCCCCGTCGAACTGATCGGAAGGGATCACCTTGACCGGCGCCCAGAGTTCGTCGCTGTTCTCCAGCAGCATCGAGGTCTCGGCCGGCTTGTCCATCAGCTTGCCGCTGCTCATCATCTCGTAGAGCAGGCGCATCGACATCACGCCCTCGCCGATCGCCGGCTGCACCGAGGCATGGTCGATATGGCCCCGGGCGATCGCCTGCAGCTCGGGCACCGTGCCGTCGACCGTGGTCACGGGGATGTGGCGCGGATCGTCGAGCGGATGCAGCAGGCCCTGCGCCTGGAAAGCCGGCACGGCGCCGCCGATGCCCATGGTGCCGTCGATGCTCGCGACCGCCAGGATGTTCTCGCCGCCGTAGCGCGAGATCAGGTCGTCGACCGCCTTGCGTGCCTTGCCGCCGTCGCAACCGGCCTCGCGAGTCTCGATCTTGAGGTTGGGATTGGCCTCGACGATCGGGCCGAGCACCGAATGGTAGCCGGTGTGCCGGCCGATATCGAAGGACGCGGTGATGATGCAGCGCAGCTCGATGATCACGCCGCCCTTCTGCGGCCAGTCCTCGCCGCGCAGCTCGTTCAGGCGCCGCACGATGGCCTCGCCGCCCAGGCGTCCGGCCTCCTCGTTGTCGAAGGCGACGAAGGTCTGCGGCGCGCCTGGCACCCAGGCGTTGCTGGTGACCACCGGCATGCCCTCGTCGTGCATCTGCTTGACGACGCCGCGCATGGCCTCGCCGCGCCAGGGCACCAGCAGCACGCCGTCGACGCCGCGCGCGAGCTGGGCATCGAGCGCGTTGCGTTGCTCGCTGACGTCGTTGGCGCCGAAGACGCGGAACTCGATCGAGATGCCGTGCTCCTTCTGCAGCCGCTCGCGCTCCAGCTCCTGGCCCAGTTGAACGCCATTGAAATAGATGTCGTCCGGGCTCCAGCGAATCACCGCGACTTCGTATTTGTCCTTGGCGTCCACCGCCGTGGTCAGCAGTCCCAGCGCGACCGCGGTCGCGCAGAACAGTGAGATCCTCCCCATTTTCATGCTTGCCTCCTCAACTCAGATAACCCTCGGCGCCGGTCCCTCACGAGGCCCCTCGCAGGCCCCGTTTCGGCGCTGATCCCCGGTGCC
>JAKSDN010000168.1 GCA_022360075.1 Kiloniellales bacterium
GAGGTCCGCGAGGTCGAACAGGCCGCTGCCCAGGAACAGGTTGGAGGTCGGGCAGAAGATCGCGACCGACCGCGTCGCGCTCAGGCGCTCCTTCTCGCCGGCCTCCAGATGCAGGCAGTGGCCGAAGAGCGCGCGCGGCCCTAGCAGTCCGAAGCGGTCGTAGACATGGGTGTAGCTCTCGGCCCAGGGGAAGCGCGTCTTGACCGTCTCGATCTCGCGCGCGTTCTCCGACAAGTGCGTTTGCAGGTAGAGCCCCGGCGTACTCTGCATGAGGACGCCCGCCGCCTCGAGCTGCGCCTCGCTGGAGGTGACCGCGAAGCGCGGCGTCACCGCGTAGTGCAGCCGCCCTTGCCGGTGCCAGCGCTCGATCAACGCCCGGCTTTCCTCGAAGCCGCGCTCGGCGCTGTCCAACAGGCCGGCCGGGGCGTCGCGGTCCATCAGCACCTTGCCGGCGATCATGCGCAGGTTGCGCTTGCTGGCCTCGGCGAAGAAGGCTTCGGCGGACTGCGGATGGACGGAGCCATAGACCGCGGCCGTCGTCGTGCCGTTGCGCAGCAGCTCGTCCAGGAAGAATCCGGCGATGCGTTCGGCATGGTCCGGATCGGCGAACTTTTGCTCCTCGACGAAGGCATAGCGTTCGAGCCAGTCGAGAAGCTGCGCGCCGTAGGAGGCGATGACTTGGGTCTGCGGCAGGTGGATGTGCGTGTCGATGAAGCCGGGGAGGATCAGGGCGTCGGGATAGTGATCGACCGGCGTCTCGGCAGACAGGGAGCGAAGAACCTCACCGGCATCGCCGATGGCGGTGATGCGCCCGGCCTCCATGACCAGCGCGCCGTCCTCGATGTAGCGGTAGCTCGCCAGCGAGCCGACCTCGGCCGGATCGTCGAGGAAGCCGAGCAGGCGGCCGCGCAGGACCCTCGGCGCCGACGGCTCGTCCTGTGAGGCGGGGCTCACGGGCTGCCGACCCCTTGCGCGATCCAGGCCGCGAGCAGGCCGCGCTCCTCGGGCGTGATCTCGGTGATGTTGCCGGGCGGCATGGCGTTGCTGCGCACGACCTGTAGATCGATCGTCCTACGGTACAGCCAGATCTGCTCCGGCGTCTCGAGCACTACGCCCTTGGGCGTGACCGTGACGCCCTCCCAGAAGGGCTCCGCGGCGTGGCACATGCTGCAGCGGGAGAGGATCACCTCCTCGACCTCGGCGAAGGCGACCGGTGCGCTCGGCAGGCTTGCCGTGTCCTCGTCCTGGGCGGGGCCGAGGGCGCTCAGCCAGGCGACCAAGAGCATGCCGGCGACGGCAACGCCCCAGGTCCACCAGGGGGGCGAGCCGCCCTTGTGGCGCTCGTTGAAGAAATGCCGGATCAAGGCGCCGACCACCAGGACGATGGCCAGGATCAGCCAGTTCCAGCGGCTCGCGAAAGCGAGCGGATAGTGATTGCCGATCATCACGAAGAGCACCGGCAGCGTCAGGTAGTTGTTGTGCATCGAGCGCTGCTTGGCCTGGCGGCCGAGCTCGGGATCGGGCTCGCGTCCGGCCTTCAGGGCTTCGACCACCTTGCGCTGGTTCGGGATGATCACCACGAAGACGTTGGCGACCATCATGGTGCCGATCAGGGCGCCCATCTCCATGAAGGCGCCGCGCCCGCTGAACACCAGGGTGAAGCCCCAGGACAGCAGCACGAGAAAGCCGAAACCGACCGCGCCCAGCGCCACGTCGTTGCGGCCGAGCGGCGAGCGGCAGAGCAGCTCGTAGACGATCCAGCCGAGCGCCAGGCCAGCCACGCTGATCGCAATCGCCGCCCAGGGCTCGAGGTCGAGCACGTTGCGGTCGATCAGATAGAGCTGCGCCCCGACATAGTAAATCACCACCAGCAGGGCCATGCCGCTCAGCCAGGTCGAATAGGCCTCCCACTTGAACCAGGCGAGCTTGTCCGGCATGCGGGCCGGCGCGACCATGTACTTGACCATGTGGTAGAAGCCGCCGCCGTGGACCTGCCAGGCCTCGCCGCCGGCGCCCTCCGGCAGGCCCTCGCGCTGCTTGAGGCTGAGATCCAGGTGCACGAAGTAGAACGAGCTGCCGATCCAGGCGATGCCGGCGATGACGTGGAACCAGCGGATCGCGAAATCGACCCACTCCAAGAGAACCGTCTCCATGCCCATCCACCTCTCGACTTGCGGGCGCTTTATCTGGACAGAGAGCCTAGCCGTCGGCGGTGACCGCCGTGAAGCGCCCGCTGTTTGGCATGACTTTCAAAAAAGACCAAATAAACTGGTGGCTCCTGATGAGTCTGAGCTATGGCCCTGCTCGAGAACATCCGCGTCTTCGTCCAAGTGGTCGAACACGGCAGCCTCTCCGCCGCCGGGCGGCAGCTTCGCCTGTCGCCGGCCGTGGTCAGTCACCGGATTCAGACCCTCGAGGCCCACCTTGGCGTTCGCCTGCTCAACCGCACCACGCGGCGGGTCCAGCCGACCGAGCAGGGCGTCGCCTTCTACGAGGCCTGCCAGGACGTCATGAGCGCGGTCGACTACGCGGAAAGCGTGGCGGCGAACACCGGTGGGACCGCGCAAGGCACGCTCCGGGTCACCGCGCCGCTCGGGCTCGGCCGGCGCCTGCTCGCGCCGCTGGTACCGGACTTTCGTGAGGCCCATCCGCGTGTCGTCGTGCAACTGCGCCTTTCCGACCACCTCCTCGACCTCCTGAGCGAGTCGGTCGATGCGGCCATCCGCATGGCCGTGCCCGTGGACTCCGGCCTGATCGCGCGCAAGATCATGGATTGCGAGCGCCTGCTCTGCGCCGCGCCCGCCTATCTCGAGGCGCGCGGCGCGCCTAAGGCACTGGATGACCTCCAGCAACACGACTGCCTGCTGCTGCGCTTCCCGGGCTCGCAGCAGTTCCGCTGGACCCTGCAAGGCCCGGACGGCCCCCAGTCGATCCGGGTCCAGGGCCCTTTCGACGCCGACGACGGCGACCTGCTCACCTCCTGGGCGCTGGCCGGACAGGGCATCGTCATGAAGCCGCTTTGGGAGGTCGCCGAGCACCTGAAGGCGGGGACGCTCAAACCCGTGCTGCTCGACTTCCCGCCGGAGGCGGCCAGCCTCAGCGTGCTCTACCCGCACCGCCGGCTCTTGCCCGCGAAGGTCAAGGCCTTCGCCGACTTCATGATCGAGCGGCTCGGCGCGGAGATCCGGAATTCACTTCAGGGACTCGATCTCGCAGCGTTGCGATGAGGCGCTCGGCCGCCTCGTCGATTTCCCCGGCGGTCGTACCGCGACCGAGTCCGAAACGCAGGCTGCCGTAAGCTTCCTCGGTGCTGCGGCCGATCGCGAGCAGGACCGGCGAGGGGCCGCGCTCGCTCGAACTACAGGCCGAGCCACTGGAAATCGCCAGCTCGGGCAGATCGAGCAGCAGGTCGGCCGCGTCCAGTCCCGGCAGGCTGACGTTCAGACAGCCTGGCAGGCAGTCGGACTCCGGGCTGTTGCGCTGTAGCGCCGGGAAGGCCGCCGACAGCCGGGCGAAGAGATGCTCGCGCAGGGCGGCGATCCGCGGCGCGTCCTCGTCCATCCGCTGCCGGGCCAGCCGGCAGGCCTCGCCCAGCGCGACGCAAAGCGCGACGGGAAGAGTGCCTGCGCGCAGACCGTCCTGCTGGCCGCCGCCGTAGACCTGCGGGCGCAGCGCGATGCCTTTGCGGACGTAGAGGGCGCCGATGCCGCCCGGCGCATAGAGCTTGTGGCCGGACAGGCTGAGTAGGTCGAGGCCGATGGCCTCGACATCAATATGCCCGCTGGCCGCAAGCTGGGCCGCGTCGCTGTGCAGCAGGGCGCCATGGGCCTTGCACAGGGCCGCGATCTCGGAGAGCGGCTGTAGGCTGCCGATCTCGTTGTTGGCCGCCATGATCGACACCAGGGCCGGACTTTGCGCGAGCTGCGATTCGAGGGCCGCGAGGTCGACGCGCCCCTCCCGATTGACCGCAAGCTCATGGACCGCGTGGCCGCGATCGCGCAGGACCCGTGCCGGCTCGAGGACGCTCGGATGTTCGATCGCCGAGACAATGATCTGCGCGACCGACGAGGCGGTACCGAAGAGGGCGAGGTTGTTCGCCTCGGTGGCCCCGGAGGTGAAGACGATTTCCGGCGCGCGGGTGCCGATCAGGGCGGCGACCGCTTCCCGCGCCGCCTCGACCGCCTTGGCCGCACGCCAGCCGGCCCCATGCTCGCTGTGCGGATTGCCGACCGCGGTAGCCTCGAGCCAGGGCAGCATCGCTGCCCGCACCGCCGGGTCGACCGGCGTGCTCGCCAGGTGGTCGAGGTAGATCGGCGGTCGGCTGGTGGGAGGGTCGGAAACCATGGTCAATATGCCGGCGCAACCTAATCTCGGCTGTGCGAGTAGATCCTGGAAGCGTTGGACAACCACCTAGCGTCCTTCGAGACGCCCGCTGCGCGGGCTCCTCAGGATGAGGACTTTTCTTAATGCCACCAAGATTTTACCTCATCCTGAGGAGCGCCCGCGAGGGCGCGTCTCGAAGGACGCACCTTGGAACTGCAGTTCAGCCGGCGTTGCAGCGCCGGACCATGAAAGCCTCTGATTGCGTCTCTCTTACGAACCAGGAGCTTTTCTAACTCCCGATCAGGCCTCCACGCCTTCCACGTACCAGTCCATCTTCAGCAGATCGCCGTCGCTCATGGTCTGGCCGTCGGCGACGGCGACCTCGCCTTTCGTGTTCTTGATCGGCCCGGTGAAGGGATGCAGAGAGCCATCGATGATGCCCTTGTGTATGGCATCGGCCTCGGCGCGCACGTTGTCGGGCACCGCATCGCCGTAGGGCGCCATCTTGACCATGCCCTCCTTCAGGCCCCACCAGATCGAGTGGCTCTGCCACTTGCCGTCGATGACGTCCTGGGTGCGCTGCACGTAGTAGCCGGTCCAGTCGTCGAGGATCGCGGTGAGCTGGGCGTTCGGGGCGAAGGCCTTCATGTCCGAGGCCTGGCCGAAGGCGTGGATCTTGCGGCTCTCCGCGACCTGGAGCGGCGCCGGGCTGTCGGTGTGCTGGCAGATGATGTCGGCGCCCTGGTCGACCAGGGCCTTGGCGCCGTCGCCTTCCTTGCCGGGGTCGTACCAGGAGTTGACCCAGACCACCTTGACCTTGATGTCCGGGCGGATCTTCTGGGCGGCGAGCGTGAAGGCGTTGATGCCCATCACCACCTCCGGGATCGGGAAGGAGGCGATGTAGCCGACCACGCCGCTCTTGGTGACGTGCCCCGCAATCGTCCCGCAGATCGTCCGGCCCTCGTGGAAGCGCGCGTTGTAGACCGAGACGTTGGGCGCGGTCTGGTAGCCCGTGGCGTGCTCGAACTTGACCTTCCTGAACTGCTTGGCGACCCGGATGGTCGGGTTCATGAAGCCAAAGGAAGTGGTGAAGATGAGGCCGTGGCCGGAGCTCGCCAGTTGGCGGATCACCCGCTCGGCGTCCGGGCCCTCGGCGACGTTCTCGACGTAGGTGGTCTTCACCGCGTCGCCGAAGTGGTGCGCCACCGCCTCGCGGCCGAGCTCGTGGCCATGGGTCCAGCCGAAGTCGCCGATTGGGCCGACATAGACGAAACCGACCTTCAAGGGGTCGGCGGCCAGCGCGCGCGGCCCGCCGAGCGCCACTGCGCCCGCCGCCAGGCCGGAGCCGACAATGAATTCGCGGCGCGTCGTGTTTCTGAACATATGAAGTCTCCTCGCTTTTTTGTTTGTGTCCTAAGTTGCGGGTCGGAAAGGCTTTCCTAGGCAGGCTGGTGCGTCCAGTCGTCCTCTCCAGGGTCCCGCGGCGATCACCGTGAGGACCAGGATTGTTGCCAGATAGGGTAGCATGGACATGACCTGCGCTGGGATACCGAAGCCGCCGGCGCCCTGTGCGTAGAGCTGTAGGATGGTCACGCCGCCGAACAGATAGGCGCCCAGGAAAAGCCGCCAGGGCCGCCATGAGGCGAAGACCACCAGGGCGAGCGCGATCCAGCCGCGTCCGGCGGTCATCTCCTCGGCCCACATGGGCGTATAGGAGAGCGACAGGAAGGCGCCGCCGAGGCCGGCCATGGCGCCGCCGAACAGCACGGCGTAGTAGCGCACGGCGATCACGTCATAGCCGATCGAATGGGCCGAGATGTCCGACTCGCCGACCGCGCGCAGGATCATGCCGGCTCGGCTGTGCTTGAGGAACCAGGCGACCGCGAAGGTTGCGGCGACGGCCAGA
>JAKSDN010001263.1 GCA_022360075.1 Kiloniellales bacterium
CAACGGCCTTCCAGAAGGGACCGCTCGAGGACGTGAACCTCTGGCCGGTCTGGGACGCCATCGCCGCCAGCCCGCTCGTGCTGCGCGGCGCGGAGTCCGACTTGCTCCTGGCCGAGACGGCGGCCGAGATGACGCGGCGTGGTGCGGGCGCGCAGGTCGTGGAGATCCAAGGCTGCGGGCATGCGCCGGCCCTGATGGATCCGGCGCAGATCGCAATCGTCCGGGACTTCCTGCTGACCTGACGCTCGCGTCGCTTGGCCCCCTCAGGACTGCGGCACGTCGGCGTCGACGGTCTCTTCGCCGGCCTTCGGCTGCGCAGATTCACCCGCGAAAGGCCATGCGGTGCGGGCGCCTTCGTAGCGCTCACCGCGCATCTGCTCGAATTCGTCGATGGTCCAAGGCCAGGCCGTGAGCACGCCCTGCCGCTGACCGGCGCCGAGATGGCGCGCTTGATCGACGATGCTGAATTTCTGCGCGGCGTCGCAGCCGCTCGAGACGTAGGGTTCGTCGCAGTCGTAGCCCTCCGCCAGTCCGGCGCGCTGCTGTGCCGTCGCCGCGGACCAGGTGTCGTTCGTCCGGCTGAGATCGGCGCCATGGGCCGAGCCGACGAAGGTCATCGCCGCCAAGAGGCTGGCGGCCATGAGGCCGTTGATCATGGTTCTCGTCATCACGGGTCTCCCTCGGATGGGCCAAGCAGGCCGCAGCGTCGCGCGAGGCCTCCTTGTGATGGCGGGAGAGGTAGGAGGCAGCCGTTTCGGCGCCGTGTCCGTGCGGCCCATCCTGCGATTCAGTTGTTTCGGAACTGTCGCTGCGCCCTCGGAGCTTCAGCGCAATCCGAGTTTCTCGACCAGTCTTGCCCGTTTCATGAGCCACCAGCCGGACTCCGGCGGCCACATGGCGTGACTTTGGTCGGCGCCGAGCTGGGCGGCGGCGTGGAGCGGCCAGTTCGGATCGTCAAGCAGCTCGCGGGCGAGGGCGACCATGTCGGCGCTGCCGTCGGCGATCGCGGCCTCGCAGGCCTCGGCATCCCAGAGGAAGCCGACGGCCATGGTCGCGACGGCGGCCTCGCGGCGGATGCGCGCGGCGAAAGGGATCTGAAAGCCGTGCTCGAGCTTCATGCGCGCCGGCCGCTGGCGCCCCCCGATGCCGCCGCTGGAGCAGTCGATCATGTCGACGCCCTCGGCCGCC
>JAKSDN010001129.1 GCA_022360075.1 Kiloniellales bacterium
GAGCAAGCGCGGTTGCTCTACCACGTTTTCGATGACGCGGTCGACAGAGTCGAGCAGCCGGTCGAGGAAGAAGCGATAGACTGCAATTTCCGGCGCAGCGGCAAGATCAAGCTTGCCGTCAAGCCGGCCCATTTCGATGGTCTGATCAAGGCGCACGAGTTCCTCTCCAAGGGTATCGACCCGGCCACGGAATTGGTTCCCGCATCGGCGCTGGAGCGGGAAGTGAAGTCCTCCCACTTCCATGGCGGCCTGCTCTTTCGCCGCAGCGCCATGCTGCATGTCGGGCGCTTCGGCATCGGCTTGGCTGAGGCAGCGAGCCGTCAAGGTGCCGCAATCTTCGAGCGGTCGGCAGTGACCGGCCTGCGCCGCTTGGCCGGCTCACGCTATGAGATCACCTCCGCGCGCGGCACCCTTCGCGCCGAGAAGGTGCTGGTCGCGACCGGCGCCTACACCACCGGTCCCTTCCGCTTCTTTCAGCGCCGCATCGTGCCGGTCGGTAGCTTCATCGTGGCGACCGAGCCGCTGACGCCCGATCAGGTGGACAGCATCATGCCGACCCGCCGCACGGCGGTGACGACGAAGAACATCGGAAACTACTTTCGTATCTCGCCTGACGATCGCTTGATCTTCGGCGGCCGGGCACGCTTTGCTCTCTCCGGTCCGGATTCTGACGCCAAGAGTGGACGCATCCTGGAGCGCACCATTGCCGAGATCTTCCCCCAGCTAGCCGGAACAAGGATCGCCTATTGCTGGGGCGGCCTGCTCGATATCACGACCGACCGCCTGCCAAGGGCCGGTCAACACGACGGCCTCTACTATTCGATGGGCTACAGCGGCCACGGCGTGCAGATGTCGGTCTATATGGGAGAGATCATGGCAAGGGTGATGGCCGGCGAAACCGAGGCCAATCCTTGGCGCGACTTCGCTTGGCCGCCGGTGCCCGCAGCGGCCAACTCCCGTTGGTTTCTGCCATTGATCGGCGCCTACTATCGTTTTGTGGATTACGTGCGGTAAGCAAGGCGATGACCGCAGACGACCCGTCATTGCGGTGACCATCCGTGGTGCGATTCTCCTGTCGCGGAGCGCGCAACAGCATAGCAACCCAGCCGGTTAGACTCTCTTCAGCTCCCACTGACAGTGTTCAAAGCGCTTTCCTTCACTTGAACCGGCTCCAACGGCTCCGTCTATCGACTTAACAATCGGCGGACACCAACGACGCCAGTGGTCACGACCTCGCCGGTTGCCTGCCTTCGCACTTCGAGGCCGCACTGGATGACCTGTGGATCACTCTGACTGACGGACGTGACTTCACCGACAACGACATAGCCCTCGGCGACCGGCGCCATGCGGGTGTTGCGGAACTTGAGGCGGCAGACCTCCACACCAGGTTCGAAGGAGCGGGTCACCGCCTCGATGCACCAGTTTCCAGTCATGAAACCTGGCACGATGATCCCGTCTATGCCC
>JAKSDN010001328.1 GCA_022360075.1 Kiloniellales bacterium
GAGCGCTTCGGCTGCTTTCCCGTGGCCAGCCCGGCGCGCGGCCTGCGCCAGCCGGTCCACGCCGACGACGTGGCGCAAGCCGCCGCCGCCGCGGCCGGCAACCCGGCCGCTCACGGCCAGACCTTCTTCCTGCCCGGCGCCGAAACCCTGACTTACCGCGAGATGGTCGCCCGGGTTTTCGTCGCCCTGGGCCGCCGTCCTGTGATCCTCGCCTTGCCCGCGGGCCTCCTCGGCCTCGCCCTGCGCCTCGGCCGCGCCATCACGGGCAGCGCCTACAGCCCTGCGCTCTTCGCCCGCATGAACGCCGATCTCACCTTCGACCCGAGCGCAGCGATCGAGGTCCTGGACTATGCGCCCAGGGCTTTCCAGCCCGACTTCGGAGAATCCGGGTAACGCGCCGGCACGTGCCGATCAGAACTCAGCCCAATCCGGCTTGCGCGGCTTCAGCTTCGCCTCGCCGGCAACGAAACCGCTCTCGCCGACTTTCTCCAGGTATTCGAGACGCATCAGCGCCAGCCCCAGCCCTTCGGCCCCCGAGCGCATGATCCCCGCCTCCTTGCCGTCGGCGAGAATCGGCGTGCCCGGCGCCGGTGTCGGCCCTTCGATCTCGACCGGCATCAGCCGCTTCTTGATCAGCGCCCGATACTTGGTGCGCGCCGTCAGCTCCTGGCCCATGAAGCAGCCCTTGTCCCAATCGACGCCGTGCAGCTCCTCGAAGCCGTTCTCCAGCAGGATCGAGCGCTCGACCTCGAGATCTCGGCTGCCCTCCGGCACGCCCAGGGCCATGCGCTGGCGGTCATAGTCGCCGAGGCTAGCGACCGCAAAGCCTAGCTCTGTGATCGTACCTTCCACCGCATCGCGCGGCAGGATCGCCCGCGCGCCCAGCGCCGCTAGCCGAGGGTCGACGAAGACGCTGCCAGCGGCCAGAGGCCGCGCCGCGCCGGTCTCTGCCGGCAGGCCGAGCGCCGACAGCGCCTCTTCGCCGAAAAACAGCACCACCGCGTAGGCCGCGCTCGAGTCCTCGAGCGTCACTTGGGAGCGCAGCTTGTAGATCGAAAGCCGCCGCTTGAGATCGCCGAGGCGCTCGGCTTCGCAGTCCAGCAGAAAGTCATCGTCCTGCGCGGCGATGAAAAACTCGTGCAGAAACTTGCCTTGCGGCGTCAGGAAGGCGGACCAGATGGCCCGTTCCGCCGAGACCTTCTCGACGTCGTTCGAGACGATGCCCTGAAGAAAGCCGCGCAGGTCGCCGCCGCCGGCCCGCAGCACGCCGCGCGTCTCCGCCACCAAGGCCCATTTCCCGCTCATCTCCTTGTCCTCCGCAGTCTCATCTTACCAGTGAAACTGGCGAGCGGCCGGGTCCTTGACAAGACTCCGGCAATCGCGCTGCTTGTGCGCGCTTCAAGGCTTCCCCACCCGCCGCGGGAAGGTTAAGGATCACGTATTTTAACGGCCCAGGCGCATGCGTCTGCTTTTCATCACCTCGACACGCATCGGCGATGCCGTGCTCTCCACCGGACTGCTGGACCATCAGTTGCGCAGCCATCCGGAGGCACGCGTCACGATCGCCTGCGGTCCGGTTTCCGCGCCGCTGTTCGAGGCTGTGCCGGGCGTGGAGGAGGTCTTGGTCGTTCGTAAGCGCCCCTTCGACCTGCATTGGCTGGCGCTCTGGTCGCGCGTCGCGACCCGGCGCTGGGACCTGATCGTCGACCTGCGCGCTTCGATGGTCGGCCTGTTCGTACCGCACCGTCGGCGCATCGCCGGCCGGCGCAAGGACCAGCAGGTCCACCGCGTCGTCGAGCTCGGTGAACTCGTCGACCTCGAACCTCCCCCTTCCCCCAGAATTTGGACCGGCCCCGCCCACGAGGCCGCCGCCGACCGTCTGATCCCGGCCGCCGGTCCCGTCCTCGCCGTCGGCCCGGCGGCCAACTGGCCCGGCAAACAATGGCCCGCGGAGCGATTCGCCGCCTTGATCGCCCGCCTCACAAGCCCGGCCGGCATCTTGCCCGGCGCCCGCGTCGCCGTCGTTGCCGCCGGGCACGAGCGACAGCAGGCCGAGCCGGTGATCGAGTCGCTTGGCAGCGAGCGCGTGATCGACCTGGTCGGCCGGGTCTCGCTGCCCGAAGCCGCCGCCTGTCTCACCCGCGCCGCGCTTTTCGTCGGCAACGATTCGGGCCTCATGCACCTCGCCGCCGCCGCCGGCACGCCGACACTCGGCCTCTTCGGCCCGAGCCGCGATGCGCGCTACGCGCCCTGGGGCGATCATTGCGGCGTCGTGCGCACGCTGGAAAGCGACGAGGCACTGCGCGCCCTGCCCGATTTCGACCGCCGCGCGGCCGAGGGCAGTCTGATGGACAGCCTCACCGTCGAGTCCGTGGCCGAAGCGGCGGAGGCGCTTTGGGCGCGGGGACTTTCAAGCCGGCCGGCGCACGTGGCAAAATAGCGCCTGACGAGGGGGAGAGCGGTCATGGGTCAGTCCATCGGAACGGATCGCCATGACGAGTGGCTCGCCTACTACGAGCAGTTCCCCTACTTCTCGCCGGATGGCGTCCGCGACGCCTGTCATCCGCGCCTGAGAGAGCACGAAGGCCCGGCGGAGAAAGCGATCGTGCTCGTTCACGGTCTCACGGACTCGCCCTACTTCATGACGGCGATCGCCGACTTCTTCTTCGAGGTGCTCGGCTACAACGTCTATCTGCCCCTGCTGCAAAGCCATGGCCTGAAGGACCCGAAGGGCATGGAGGACGTGAAGCTCGACGCGTGGAAGAAGAACGTGGATTTCGCCGTCGACACCGCGGCCGCGAAGTCGGCTCAGGTTTCGATCGGCGGCCTCTCCACCGGCGGCACGCTCAGCTTCTACACCGCTGCCACGAACGAGAAGGTCGACGGCAGCCTCTACCTTTTCTCCGCCGCGCTTTCGCTGGCCGGCTTCTTCGGCGGACTGAAGGAGTTCGTCCTGCGCCTTCCGGCAATCAATATCCTCCTGGACAGCGACAAGCCGTTGATCGGCGACAACCCCTACCGCTACGCCCGCATGGACCTGGACGGCGCCAAAGAGCTCGCCTGGCTGATCAAGGAGACCGACGACCTGATCCGCGATCTCAAGAAGCAGGGCCCCTTCGCGAAGCCGGTCTTCGCCGCCCATTCGGAATGCGATACGATCGCCTGCATCAAGGGCATCGAGGACCTCCAGGCGGTCTCCGATCCGGAGCGCTTCACCTTCTTTCGCATTCCCAAGACGATCGGCGTCTCGCACGCCTGCGTGGTCTTGAAGGAGCCCGTCTACGCGCTCGATGCCGCCGAGGGCGACGCGCCGCTCGAGCCGGCGAATCCCCAGTTCCCGAACATGATGGCTGCGCTCAAGGCGATGGGCGAAAGCACGAGGTGATCAGGCGGCTCCGACCCGCCCCAAGGCCGCGGGCACGTGCCAGAGCTGTTCCAGGTGTTGAAGCGTCTCGTAGGGTGCACTTCCGTGCGCCCGGCCTCGAGCATAAGGAGGATGACGCCGACCTCACCCTGGTGGAACTCAAGGCCGAACGCGAGATCACTGGCGCCTGGCTGGCCCAGGGCCACCGTCGTTCGCGGCCGGACCGTCATGCGCGAAGGCGAACTCCCGGGTCAGCCGGTCGGCCGACCCGTGCACCTCGTCGATACGCTCGGCGAGTCAGAAGGCAGGAGGGGGCCCGCAGCGGCCGCTTAGTGTAGGGTTAGCAGGCACTTGGCGTTCTCCCACTCGACCGGCTCGACGACGCCGACGTAGGCGATCCGGACCGAATGCAGCCGGCCTTCGAGCTCCTGCTGCCAAAAATCGAGGAAATCGTTCAGCTTCGGAAAATCCGGCACGCGATCGAGCGATTGCCAAACGTAGGTCTGCAATAGATCCGGATGGTCCGGCATGTGATAGAGAATCTCGGCCGTGGTCAGCCTGTAGTCTTCCTGGCTCGGTACGTGGACGCTCATGATCGGCTCCCATACCCCTGACAATTCCTGTCGGCGGCTTGCTCCCGCCACGCGATAGCAAAGCCACGAGTATCTCGCAGGAGAGAGGATATTTCCTTAACACACGGATTTTCCACGCGATTTGGTTAACGCGCCGTGAACGCCGCTGGCGCGAGGTGGGCCGATTGATCTTCGGATCGGCGTCGATGGCCTCCTCTGGAGTCTGGCAACAAAGCCCGTCATCGAATTCGGCCAAGAGAACGGCCAAGCCGGCCGGCGATCCAGTGATTGCGTATGTATTTCCGGTAGTTATGAGCTAACGAGATCGGCCATTGTCCGATGGGCTACATGTGGCTAAGATCGGCCAGATAAACGGCCAAATACGCCCAATAGCCACTAATTATTGTTATAAATCAGGTGAATATGAAGAAGTGAAATCGGCCAAAAAACCCCTCGAAAGCGTAGGCCGGATCGAACCGGCCCGATTGGAAGAGCCACAAGCAGCCATCGCCGATATCGTCGCGGAGCTATCGGCCGCTGGCGCCGTCCTCGGATCGAAGCTTCATCCGACGACCGCTGCGAACCTGGCCACGCTCGTGCGCATCATGAACACCTACTACAGCAACCTCATCGAGGGGCACGACACCCGGCCGAGGGACATCGAGCGTGCGCTGGCCGGCGAGCTCGATCAGGAACGCGGGCGACGAAATTTGCAGCTCGAAGCCGCGGCTCACGTCCGCGTCCACGCCGAGGTCGACCGGCTGGCAGCGGAGGAAAAGCTCGGCGAGCCCGCCTCCCCGGATTTCATTCAGTGGCTTCACCACGCCTTCTACCGTGACGCGCCGGAAGAGATGCTGCGAATCCGTAGCGACAAGGCCGAGTTCATGATGCAACCCGGCGAGTGGCGAAGTCGGCCAGAGCAGGAAGCCGTGGTCGGCCGACACATCCCACCATCGAGCGAGCGCGTCGACGACTTCATGCGTCACTTCGAAAGCCGCTTCCGCTTCTCCCGGATGGGCAAGGCCGCAAGGATCCTGGCCATCGCCTCCGCCCACCACCGCTTCAACTACATCCACCCCTTTCCCGATGGAAACGGACGCGTAAGCCGCCTCATGAGTCACGCCATGGCCTTGAAGGCGGGCATCGGCGCGCACGGCTTATGGTCGGTCTCCCGCAGCTTGGCCCATGGTCTCGAAAGCCGGACCGAGTACAAGCGCATGATGGAGCATGCCGATAGTCCCCGACAGGGTGACCTCGACGGACGCGGCAACCTATCTCTGCGCGCCCTGACGGACTTCTCGGAATGGTTCCTGAAGGTCTGCCTCGACCAGGTAACCTTCATTTCGAGCCTGTTCGATCTCGAGAACCTGGGCCGCCGCCTTCGCGCCTATGTCGAGCGGAGCGATACCCTGAAGCCGGAAGCGGCCAGGCTCCTGCAGGAGGCCCTGATCCGCGGCCAGTTCGAACGCGGGGAAGCAAGCCGCATCACCGGTTTGCCCGAGCGCAGCGCCCGGCGCGTGCTGAATGAGGTTACGACCGAGGGCCTTCTCGCCTCCGAAACGCCGAAGGGGCCTGTTTCGTTGCGCTTTCCCGCTCAGACCCTGGAACCGTTGTTTCCCAGGCTCTATCCCGGCGCCTAAGCGGACACCGGAGCGCGATCACACAGCCGCCTGATCCAACGCAATCACGCGGCGGCGGAGACCCTCAACGATCGACTGAGCCAAGGGCTCAGGAAATCCTTGCGGCAGCTCTGCGAGCGTTCGATCGATCGCCGTTGGACAAGCCTCCCGGATTTGACCAAGGACTTGCTTCACCGTCCCGGCAGAAAGGCCGCACGTCTTGGCCGTCTGAAGGAAATGGCGCGGCAGAACTGTGTCTACGACCCTGTGGCGCCTGTCTCCGACCGCCATGGCAAGCTTCATCTGATTCCGCCTGATCTGCCCGGCATCTACATTGGGCTGCGCCGACATCACGTCGTAGAGCGGGGCGAGGCTAAAGCGTCCGCCAGGCGCCAGATGGATGCTGAAGTTCTTCGCATGCCCGTCCGTCGCGCCGAGCAACCAAAAGACGATTTGCGCCTTGAAGAAAGTCGTGACGTCCGCCTCGGGTTCATCGCTCGCCTTGAGCAGTTCGGTGATCTGGCGCATGCCCGGACCGCCGTCCGACTCGTACTTGAGGGTCGGCGGAACGGAGAGGGCCTGGCAGCAATCCTCTTGTGGCAGGCGCAGCAACCGGCCGTCCTTCGCCCAGCGCCGGTCGAAGCGTTCGACGACGAGGACTTGCTTGCCCTCAAACTCCTGAATCTCCGTGGTCGCGACGGGCAGGTCGAGGGCCGCGATGAGTTTCATGCAAAGGTGCTCGTTCTCGACGCTCTGCGACAGATCGATGCCGTTCTCGAGCCGCCCGATCTGCGGCTTGAGGATGTGGGTCGTTGCCGTCGCGCCGTGCGGGATGTGCCACTTGTTCTTCCAGCGCAACAGCGCTGTCTTCTCCTGCGCGCCGGCGATCGAGATGCGAAATGCCTCATTCGTTCCCACACCCAGCGGTGTCCGCCTGAGGTCGCTCAGGATACGGGCGATCTCTCCGCTGTCGGTTCGACGCCCTGAAATACCTCCTGCCGGTCCAGGATCCTCGCCCTCCGGCAGAAACTGAAGGGCGCCGGCGCAGTCCCGTCCCACTGCCGCGAGCAGGCTGAAAGCGTCATGACCTTCCGCTCTGGCTCGCTCGGCCAGCCGACGGCGGATCGCGTCGTTGTCGGGTAGAAGGTTCTCGAACACCGCGATGACGGGCCCGCCGATGAAGCGGTCCTCTCTCAGTGGCAGAGAGAACGAGACCGGCAACGCATGCTCCCACGCGAGCCACGTGGGATCGTACTGGAAGTCGATCGCTCCGCTCGATTCGCGCCGCAGCCGCCCGACGAGACGCGCGTTCAAGAACACGTTGAGCGGTATGCGCGTCCTTTTGCGCGCCATCAGAACAGGTCTTCGATGTCCTGCGTGGAGGACTTGGTCCGGGGCCGTATGACCAGCTCGAGATCGAGCGCGGCCATCACGTCGATCAGCGTGCGGAGCTGGGAGCCCGACTCACCGCTTTCAAGTTGCGAGATCGTCGCCTGCCGCAGGTTTGTCCGCGAGGCGAGGTCCTGCTGCGTGAGCCGAAGACCGCGCCGCCGCTTGCGAAGTGAACTTCCAATCTGCTTCGGGGTGCGGGCGATGTCGTTCATTATCGCGTTTCTCCGGCATTTCCGTTCCATACGCTATAGCGTATTTTCTAGAATATACGTTTTGACGCATAGAAAGTCAATATACGGTAAACCGCATCAAGCTGTTGAATACGGAAACCCGCATATTCAAGCCGAGCGTCTTCAACGCGCCGCAGAACAAAAGATGCTGAGAATCAGCCGCCTATATCGAGCTGAATCGACCCGAGCCTTTCCTTTGGTCGTCATTGCAAGCTGGCGTCAGCCAGCGTGGCAATCCAGAACCACTGCTCAGGCGCCAGCCCGCTGGATTGCCTCGCTAAGCGCGCAATGACCAACCTGTCGTTATGGAGCGCTTTCAACTCCGCTTGCTATCACGAGCAAATCTGGCGCTTTACCTGCATCAAGCGTCCGTGCCTTCTCCACAGCAGGCCTTCGCCAGGGGTGAGACCACCTCGGTCTCCACGGTCCCCGCCTCGGTGACCTCGACCTGGGGCGCGTCCGGCACCCCAACACCCCCACGCCGCCGCTCCTGCACGATCTCGGCCAGGATCGAGAGCGCGAGTTCTTCGGGCGTCACCGCGCCGATGTCGAGTCCGGCGGGCGAATGCAGGCGCGCCAATTCGGTTTCGTGCAGCCCGCGCTCTCGCAACCGAACCTTCAAAGCCGCAGCCTTCCTGCGGCTGCCGACGAAGGCGACGTAGCTCGCCCCCGACTTCAGCGCCGCCTCGAGAGCTTCACGATCGCGCTTGCCCTGTGTGGCGACGACCACAAAGTCTGCCGCCGACCCGAGCTGTCCGTCGAGGTCGAAGCCCTCGAACCGCGCATCGACGTCGGCGATCTCCGCCTGGTCCTCGGCCAAGGCGGCCAAGGCAATCCGGAAGCCGCTGCGCCGCCCCAAGTCGCAGAGCGCCCGCGCGCTCGCCGAGGCGCCCATGACCAGGAGCGTCGGGCGCGGCAGCATCGGCTCGACGAAGACCTCGACCGTGCCACCGCTCGGACAGGCGCTCTTCATCTCCTGCACGCCTGCGACGTCGCCCTGGCCGATCTCCGCGACCGGCCGCACGCGGACCAGGCGGGCCTGGCCGTCGCCGAGCGCCTGGGCCGCGGCCTTGCGCACGGCACCGGCGGTGCAGCCGCCGCCGATCCAGCCCTGCATCGAGCCGTCGCGATGGATCAGCGCCTTGGCCCCGGCCGTGGCCGCGGTCGCATTCTGCGTGCGCACCACGGTCGCCAGCACGAAGGGCTCGCCGCTGCGCTTGAGCACGGCCAGCCGGTCGATCAAGTCCTCGGTCGCGAGGGTCATGGCGGCGGTCCTCACAGCCGTGCCAGCGTCGGCTCGAGCGCCATCAGGCTCTCCAGGTTGTGCGCCGGGGCCAGCAGATCGACGTGCGGCAGCGCGGCCGCCATGCCGCCGGCGACGGGCTCGTAGCCCTGCCAGCCCATCATCGGGTTCAGCCACACGATACGCCGCGCCCGCCGCTTCAGACGCGCCATCTCGCGCTCGAGCCGCTCGGGCGGGCAGGTGTCGTAGCCGTCGCTGACGATCATCACCAGGGTTCGGCTGTTGATCACGCGCGCGGCATGGTGCCGGTTGAAGTCTGCCAGGCAGTCGGCGATGCGCGTGCCACCGGACCAGCCCGAGGCGATCAGCGACATGCGCTCGATCGACCGCTCGACCCGGCGCTCCTTCAGGATCGGGCTGAGGTGGATCAGCCGGGTATGGAACACGAAGGCCTCGGCCTCGCGAAAGTTGTCGAGCACGCCGTGCAGGAAGCGCACGAAGAAGGCGCTGTAGTCCTGCATCGAGCCGCTCGCATCGAGCAGCACGACCAGCCGCAGCGGCCTGGTTCTGCGCTGCCGAAAGGCCAGGCGCATCGGCAGACCGCCGTAGGGAATGCTGCGATGGATCGTGCCGCGCAGGTCGACCCGCCGGCCGCGCCGCCTGATCCGCTCGCGCCGGGTCAGCCGCGAGCGCAGCCGCGCTGCCAGGCGCGCGGTGAGCGCGTTGACCTCGGCCCAGGCCTCGGGATCGCGGATATGGCGCAGGTCAGTCGCGGCGACGTTCTCCGCCGCCGAGGCGCTCGCCCGGCCGGCCTCGCCCTCGGCCAGGCCCGCGTCGTCGCCGGTTCCGTGCTGCGGTGTCAACGGCCCAGAGGCCCCCGGCGCCCGGGCCGCATCGATGCTCTTTCCACGGCCCCGGCTCCCGCTCAGCTTCACCGCGCCGAGCCGGCGATGGCCGAGCCAATAGGCATCGAACAGCTCGTCGAAGCGCCGCCAGTCGTCCTTCGAGGCGGCGGCCAGCGCGTTGAGGCCCCAGCGGAGCTCGGCGTCGCGCCCGAGGTCGACGCCCTTGACCAGGCGCTGCGCGTGGAGCCC
>JAKSDN010000564.1 GCA_022360075.1 Kiloniellales bacterium
CGGCGAGGTCCAGCGGCCCCAAAGCCATCCGCCCGTCTTGACCCCCATCGTCTCCACCTTTCGCTCGATGTCGAACAAGTACGCGAATGCGTCTCATTCGCGATTACATGCGAGTAAGACGCCTGGAGAGCGAAAGTTGGTAAAGCCCCCACGGACTTTTTTGACTACGGTGTCTGTGCCGGTCAGTACAGCAGGGTTATGAAGGGCGGAACGGCGATCTGCTCCGCGCCGAGTTCTTGCGCGATCGAGTCGAGGGCGTTGTCGAGCCGCGTCGTTTCGAACACGCCGCTCACCCTGCGTTCGGCGAGCTCCGCGTCGGCGATGATGATCTCTCCGCGGCGGTAGCGATTGAGCCTGGCAACGACCTCGGCCAGGGGCGCACGATCGAAGATGAGGCGGCCCCGGCGCCAGGCCGTAGCCGTCTCGAGAGCGACGCCGTGGACCGGACCGAGCCCGCCGCGCCCGTCATAGCGCACCGACTGTCCGGACGTCAGCGTGACCGCGTCCGCAGGCGCGGCGGCGCCCGCCACCGCCACTTCGACGCGGTGAAGGGCGACGGTCACTTGAACCGCATCCGCCTGCCTCTCCACCATGTATTGAGTGCCCAGGGCCTTGGCCGCGCCGTCGGCCGCCGCGACCACGAAGGGCCGTCTTTCGTTCTGATTCATGGGGGCTGCCGTGACATAGAGGGCGCCCGCCAGCAACTCTACGCGGCGCTCGTTTCCATCGAAACGCAGCGCCATCGCGCTGGCCGGCGCAAGCTCCAGCGTGCTGCCGTCGGAAAGCACGACGCTTCGGGTCTCGGCGGGCGCGGTGCGATAGTCCGCCAGGAACGCGGTCACCGGATCGCCGAACCAGAAAGCGCCCAGGCCGACGGCGATCGTCAGGCAAGCGGCGAGGCTCCCGGCCCAGACGAGCCGGCGTGGCTGCCAGCTCGTCGATGCTCGCGTTGATTGCCTGTCCGCTTCCGGGCGCGGCGGCACGAAGTCGTCGGCCAAAGAGCCGGGCGCGTCGCGCAGCGCGCCGAGATCGGACCAGACCGCGCGGGCGAAGTCGAAGGCCGCCTGGTGATCCGGATGCCGGGCGAGCCAGTGGCTCAGGTCCCGGCGCTCGTCGGGCCTCAGCGGATCGCCGCTCAGCCGGCTCACCCACTCTGCCGCGACCGCTTCGATCTCGTCCCGTCGACCTTCAGGCACGCCTTGACCCGCCTTCTTCACGTCACCCGCGATTTCCACATGAGTAAGACGTGCAACCTGGTCCCATCTGGTAACGCGCGGCGCGGAATTCTTCTGTCCGCCTATTCCGGCCGCAGGCGCTGCATGACATGCCGGAGCGCCTTGGCCAGATGCTTCTGGACGGAACTTTCGGAGATTTCGAGGCGGTCGGCCACTTGCCGGTGAGTGAGGCCCTCCAATCGGGCGAGCACGAAGACCTGCCGCGTCCGTTCCGGCAGCGCCTCGATGGCCGCGCGCAGGCGCTCGAGCTTCCGGCGTTGGTCGGTTGCGCTCTCCGGCGAGGGGCTGTCCGCCGGCAGGCGCGCCAAATCGTCGTGGGCCAGAGCATCGGTTCGTTGGCGCGCTTGCTTGCGCACATGATCGATCGCCAGGTTGTGGGCCGTGCGATAGAGGTATGAGCGCTCGTGGGCGACGGCCCCGCGACCGCTCTGCCGACGCTCCGCATAGCGCAGGAAGGTCTCCTGCGTCAGTTCGGCGGCCATGTCCGGGTCGCGCAGCTTGTCCGTGAGATAGGCCTGAAGCTCGCGCCGATGGGCGAGGAACAGCCCCTTGAGATCCTTGCTCAATCCGCAGTCCTTGGCGCGTCGCACCAACGTTTCTCGATCCTGGATGCGAGCGCAGAGACCCTAGCGGAGTTGAGAATGATTCGCAATTCCCCAACGCGAACGCCGGTCCGTCCGGCCCGAGATGATCGCGCCCCGTTGTCACTCGATGGGCTTGGCGCTAGATCGACAGCTTCGGCACCCGGGGCGGGGCCGCGACCGAGGCGACTGCCGTCTCCTCGCGAGCCTTTCGGGCCTGACCGAAATTGATCGTTTTCAGAACGGGAGCTTGGAGCGTGAATCCTCCTCACTTGTCATTGCCGGACTGATCCGGCAATCCAGTCATCGCTCCACCCAGGCGCCACTCTGGATCACCGGGTCAAGCCCGGTGATGACAAACGAAGTATGGCAACTCTCTGATCTTACAGAATTCACTTCGAATCAGACTCTAAGGGCACTCATTCGACCAAGAGAGCCGTTGCGGTGGGAAATGCCATCTCCTGCGTTGTCTCCGGCGCATGGACACGGCCATGCGCCCTCGTGCTCCGCGCCTGTACCGCAGGGTGGACGCACGCTTCGGTCATGGCCGACGACAGGAGCTCGTAAAACGCGGTCCAGGCCTGCCTAACCGCCGTATCGAAGTCGTCGCCGAGGGCGATTTCGAGAGTCCACAGCAGGGCCTCGCCGAAGCGCTCGTAGTGCGCGTTCTTGACGCCGTAACCGACGTGGCGCAGGCCCAGGTCGCGGAATACCGGGCGCAGAGCCTCCAGGTCGTTCAAGCCGTCGACGGCGACGCCCAGCGCCGCCATGAGCGTGCCGCGCTGCGCCTTGAGATCGCCGCAGAAGAGGTTCTGCAGGCCCGGATCCAACTCGAGCAAACGCAGGTAGAAGAGCTGCGCCGTCGCGTCTTGATTGGGCCGGAGTTTGGCGAAGCTCTCCTGGACGAGGCCGATCTGCGCGGGAGTCATCCCTTGCGACCCCATCGCTCGGCCTCCGGCTGCGCATTGATGTGCCATTGATCTGCCCTGGGTCATCGCCCGAGAGAGTACGGCCGGCAAGAAACCGGGTGAATTCTCTATTCTTTGTTAGGCCTCAACAGAAACCGGCTAAGGAAGGGCACTCGGCGCAGTGCTCGTTTCCTCCAATAATCTGAAGGGTGGTTGTTCAATAGTTTTCAGGGCGAGGCGCGGGGCAAGCCCGTACACTCTTTGTGTTCAATTTGGGGTCAAATACATCAAAGACTTCGGGGACGATGGATTGGGACTGCTTCCGCTATTTCCTGGCGGTCGTCGAACACAAGTCGCTCTCCGCGGCGGCGCGGGAGCTTGGCGTGACGCAGCCGACCGTCGGGCGGCGCATCCGTGATCTCGAGACCTGGCTCGACGCGCGCCTGTTCGACCGTGAGAACCTAGGCTATAGCCTGACCCCCGCCGGCGAGACCATCGTCGAGCTGGCGCACGGCCTCGACAAGACGGTCGGCGACATCGTGCGCCGCGTCAGTGGCCACGATGGACGCCGCTGCGGGCGCGTCCGCCTCTCGACCGCCGAGTGCCTGGGCACCTATTGGCTGGTGCCGCGCCTGAGCGGCTTCAAGCGCGAGTTCCCCGGGATCGAGCTCGAGATCATTCTCAGCAACAACGCGCTCGACGTCATGAGCGGGCACTGCGACATCGCGCTGCGCGTCGGCGACCCGGAGTCCGAAGACGCCATCGGCCAGTGCTTCGGCAAGGTCCACTTCGGCCTCTTCGCCAGCAGCGCTTACCTCGCCGCAAACGGCACGCCCGAGCGACTTTCGGATCTGACGGACCATTCGGTCATCGCCTGGGCCGGTGCCGACCACGACGTCTGCATCGGCGAGCTCGTCAAGCCGCTGGCCGGCGTCGCCCACATCAACATGCTCTGCAACAGCATGACCGCGCTGCTGGCCGCGGGACGCAGTGGGCTGGGCCTGGTCGTCCTGCCGGCTTACGTGGCCAGAACGCAGAGCGACCTCGACCGCATCCTGCCGGACGTCGTCAGCCACACCGAGGATCTCTGGCTCCTGACCCACAAGGACCTCACCAAGACGGCGAAGGTCCGTGCCGTCATGTCATATCTCGGCGACCTGGTCAGGGGCGAAGCCGACAGCCTGCTCAGCGCCGAAGCGCGCGCCCCGGTTCCGGTCTCGGAAGAGCCCTAGCGCGCCCGGGAAAACGCCACACCGCCTCCGCCGCGACGCCCCATACCTCGCCGATCGCCGGATCAGTTCGAGGCGGCGGAGCTATTCTGATCGTAAGGACGATGGACCAGTTCGAAGGCGATTCCGCCGATCAACCGATCGACGCGGTGGTCCTTGCCGGACAGCGGCATCGCCAGCATCTCGACGTGCAAGCTCGGATGATCGATCAAGGGTACGAAGAGCGCCTGGGGGCTCTGGTGGAGCACCGCCGATTCGTAGAGACGCCAGATCTGGCTCGGCGGCGCCTGGCTCGGCAGGTCGCGCAGGCGCTGGCCGGTGTAGTCGCCGCGGCTGCGGCTGACGATGTCCGCTCCCAAGAAGCGGTAGGCGAGGTCGAAGGGCTCGAGGCTCACGTCGACCGTGAAAACGTTCGGCAGGAGCGCGCCGGTGTCGTCCGGATCGATGCTGTCCAAAGACGGTATCAGCCGGTCGCCGCGCCGCTCTTCCCAATAGGACAGGAGCCTGCGCAGATCGGCGGAGCAGGGGATCAGATGGAACCCCGGACCGTTGACCTTGAGCGAGAACCAGCTCGACTGCTGAATCACCGCCGATGACGGCGGATAGTTGCCGGCGGCGTGCCAACCCTTGCCGCTCGCGCCTGACGTCATCTCGCCCATCCGAGCCTCCCAGTCCGATCTCCGTGGCGTCCTCCGAACCGCGCTTCCTCGCGGGAGCGCGACGGCCAGAGCCAAGACATCCGATGCGCAGGGGGAAGGGGGAGGCCTTGAGGCCATTCCCATTGCCTTGCCGACCGCCGCGCTTCGCCAGCCCGCTAGGCCTTTATAACGATTCCAAGAAAGTGTATACGCCTCGGTCTCAAAAGAACTAAATGATTTTGAACAGGGGCCCTACATTTCTCTTGAGGTGGGCGGCCGGACTGAAAGCGGGTTGCGCGCGCGTGGGGGCCGCGATGGCCATAAGTCGCCACCGCGGCCCCACGCGATCGCGCCTCGATCTAGGGACCGAAGAAGATGTCGGTGCTGTCGAGGCTGTCGACCGTGACGTTGTCGATCACCGCCAGGACCTCCGCCGCGCCGCCATTGCCGTCGTTGACGACCAGAGCGCTGTCTTCGGCGTCACCGCCGAGGCCGGCGGAGTCGGCCGCGACGAAGCTCGCCTCGCCAGCGCCGTCGCCGAAGACCAGGCCGCCCAGGAGGCCGAAGAGGTCCGTGCCGTCCTCGAAGTCGGTGACGAGATCGGCACGGTCCAGGGTCTCGCCGCCGTCGCCCGCGCGGAAGACGAAGCGATCCGCGGCCGCACCACCGGTCAGTAGGTCGCGTCCCAAGGCGCCCTCGATCCAGTCCTCGCCGCTGCCGCCGTCGATGACGTCCTCGCCGGAGCCACCGTAGATCAGGTCGTCGCCGGTCCCGCCGTCGAGGCTGTCGTCGCCGCCGCGTCCGTTGTCCTCGCCGAAAGCGTCACCGTAGATCCGGTCGGCGCCGTCGCCGCCCTCGACCGTATCGTTGCCGCCTTGGGAGGTCGCGTCGATATCGCGGCCCGCGTCGCCGATGATCAGGTCGTCGCCGTCGCCGCCGTACAGCAGATCGTCGAGTCCGCGGCTGCCGTCCAAGATGTCCCGGCCGGCATCGCCGATGAGCGTGTCGTTGCCGGTGCCGCCCTCGAGAAGATCGCTGCCGAGGCTGGAGCGATCCAGGATGTCCCGGCCGACGTCGCCGACGAGAAGGTCGTTGCCGTCACCGCCGTAAAGGGAATCGCCGCCGTCTTGCGAAAGACCGACTTGGCCTGGGGAGCCGTCAAATCCGATGTCGGCACTGTCATCGGGATCCGGGTCGACGAGCGGCTCCAGAACCTCCTCGGGTAGTCGGCCCCTCCTCTTGTCTTCCGAAGCGTCGCCATAGATGACGTCGTCGCCCGCGCCGCCGAAAAGCGTGTCCGTGGCCGGTCGCGGACCGTCACGTCCGTCCGGGCCTGATGCTCCATCGATGGGGTCGCCATTTTCGTCAAGGCCGGGAAGCCCGCCCTGGCCGCCGTCGCCGCCCGCGGCCGTGCCGAAGATGTCGCCGCTGATGACATCGTTACCCTGGCCGCCATGGATCGTGTCGAATCCGACCCCGACGGCACCTTCCGGTAGCTCGTCCGAGAACGCACCCACCAGGCGGGTTTCGTCGTACTCGAGAACATCACCGGCGATGCGGTCATCGCCCTCGCCACCGTAGATCAAGTCGTCGCCGACGAAGACGATCCCGCCGACGCTGGGGAGCTCCACGACGTCGCCGGTGATCGTGTCGTTGCCCGCGCCGCCGGACAGGGTGTCGTTACCCGCGGGGGGCGACTCGATTGCGATCACGTCGCCGGTATCGTCGAGAATCTCCAGCGACTCGCGTCGAATGACATCGCCGACCAGGAAGTCGTCGTCTCGGCCGCTCACGATGTCGTCATCGCCGTCGCCACCGACGATCGTGCCGTTCACCGAGCCGTTTCCGCCATCGAAGGTGTCGTTGCCGCTGCCGAAGACGACGTCGCCGTTCAGGACTCCGCGGTTGACGAAGGTAAGGTCGAGTTCGACGTTGTCGGCGTCCAGCGCCGCCCCGTCACCGCTCTCGTCCGCGTCGGCGGTGATCGTGCCAGTGTTGATGATCCTGCCCGTGAAGGCGGCGGGGGCGTTGATCTCGATGCCGTCGTCCTCGGCCTCGATCGAATTGCTGTTGACGATGTCGCCGTCAAAGGACACGCCGCCATTGAAGTCTATGCCGTCGTCCTCGGCGAAGATCTGGCCGCGGTTGACGATGTCTCCTTCGACCTCGTTGTCACCGTTGAACTGGATGCCGTCGTCACCGGACTCGATCGTGCCGTGGTTCGTGACGTTTCCGACGAGGCTGCTGAATACGTTGAAGAATATCCCGTCGAAACCCGCATCGATGGTCACGAAATTGGTGACGTTTCCCGTGAAGCTGCTCCCGATATCGACGAAGACGCCGAATTGATCGGCTGCAATCGTGCCGTGGTTGGTGATGTCGCCCTTGAAAGTGGTGTTCGCGCTGAGCTCTATGCCGATGCTATCGGCTTCGATCGTCCCGTGATTGACGATGTTGCCCTCGAAGTTGATGCCGAAGTCGAGGTCGATACCGGAGATGTCAGCTTCGATTCTGTCGAAGTTGACGATATCGCCGGTGAAGGTGGCATCCCTCTCGGAGGCGTGGACGAAGATCGCTGTCGAGCCGAAACCGTCGCCGCCCGCGATGATCTGGCCATGGTTGACGAGGTCGCCCTGGACGTTGACACCGTCGATTGTGATGGTATCGGAGGCCTCCGCGGTGATTCGGCCGTGGTTGACGATATCCCCGCGATATGTGGGCGTGCCCTCGGTGACCTCGGAGAAGATGTAGAGCGCCGAGCCCAGCGGTTCGCCAGGGGTGCCGCCGCGACCCGCGACGGTGCCGTGGTTCACGAAGTGGATATCGACGATATCGTCGCCCTCGTCGCCGACCTCCAGCCCGACGCCGATGCTCTCGGCATTGCCCTCGCCGCCGTCGATCACGCCGGAGCTATAGTTGACGATCGTGACGTCCTCGGCCGAGCCGTCGACATGGACCGTGCCGTCGAGCTGGTCGCCGGTGCCGAGAATCCGGCCGTAGTTGGACAGCGTGACGTCGGAACCGTCGATCTTGACGGCCCGGCTGAAGCTCTGGATCAGGCCGTGGTTGATGATCCTGGCGTCGTGCTCGGCCTCGCCGAGGTAGATCCCGTTCGCCTCGCCGTCGATCACGCCGTTGCTGCCGTTGACGATCTTGCCGTCGAAGGCGACGCCATCGGCGATGCGGACCGCCGCCGTCGCGCCCTCGGCGAAGAGGTCCAATGACAGGATCTCGCCGTGATTGACGATGTCGCCCCGGAAGGTCGTGCCGCCCTCCTCGGCGCCCGAGAAGATGCGGATGCCGTCACCGGCAAGTGCGCTCGAATCCTCGGCGCCGCCGCGGCCCTCGATCCTGCCGTAGTTGAAGACCGAGGCCCTGCGGACGTCGCCCTGTTCCTCGCCCGTCTGCAGGGAGATCCCGGCGCCTTGGTTGCCTTCGCCGGCATCGATCGTCGCGTCGCTGCGGTTGACGATCTTGTATCGGTCGGCCGAGCCGTCGGCGTAGATCGTGCCGTTGCGCTGGTCGCCCGTGCCGACGATGTCCCCGTAGTTCTGAATGGTGACCCGCTCGCCGCCGATGTTCACGGCGCGGCTGGCGCTGTTCACGGTGCCGTAGTTGAAGAGCGTTCCGGAGGACTCGCCGCCGTTGGCGAAGTCGATACCGTTGCGTCCGCCATCGATGAGGCCGGCGTTGTTGATGCGGGCCTGGCGTGCGTCGACCTCGATGGCCGTGTCTTCGGCCGTGATCTCGGCTTCCTCGAAGTTGAACACGGTCGCGTTGTTGGCCTCGATGGCGACGGTCGCCGTCTCACCGGTCGTTGCGGCCGTGCCCGAGTTCCTGAAGGTGACCCCGGGGTCGTCGATGGTCAGCAGCGGCGCGCCGGCGACCGCGGCGGCGCTGCCTTCCTCGAGAAGAAAGAGCTGGCCGTTCTTCTCGCTCGTCAGGGCCTGGTCGGTGCCATCGGGGATCACCGTGGTATTGCTGTTCGCACTGTTGTTGGACATGATCCAGTTCCTCTTCGCCTAATGGCTTCGATTGCACTTCGGCTCCCGCCCCCGGAACCGGCTCAGACCGATTGACGCTTTGGAGACCCGGCTTGCTCGACCACCGTCAGGCACAAAGAGACCGGTCGCGGAGCCCGCCTGGGCATCGCTCGGCGTCGGTATCTCTCGGCTCTTTCGGGTGTCCTTCGGCAGCGCAAATCCGCGCCGCACCTCACTTCGCGAGCAAGTCGCTTGTCAGGTCTATTTCTCCTCGTTCGTACCTGAACTCTTGTTGCTGCAAGATCAGCCTAGAGATTAATCACTTCGTTCTTGGCGGCAATGAAGCCTTCCTTTTAGGGCCTAAACGGAATTGTTGATCCGTTCGGCCTCCCTCAAAAGACAGCTTGCCGCCGCGCGGCACGGCCTGCGCTAAGGTTTCACTTTGGTCTTCTTGTTGTCGTTGGCGCAGCGCGCAGCAACACAGAACTCGTCGCCGAAATCGCACGATCGGAGGACGGCCCCAAGGCCGACCCGGCCATTCCCATGGCGTCGATCGCCGCTGGGTGCTGTCCTAGAACCGCGGGCGGGGCCCGCAACGAGAACATGCCAGCGGACAGGGCCTGGGCCGGTCAGTGTTCTCAAGATCTCCTGAAAAGACGACATGATCGAAGTTCCTCGCAATCCGAATCAGGACAGGAAGCGATCTCGACAGCACTGGGTTTATCGGTTGGGTCGTCGTTGTTAGGGTCTCGCGCTCTCTGCCTCGCCGGCACGGACCGGCGAGACAGGGGTCGGAGAGAGGAGACACTTGGCGCGCCAGGGGGTACGGCGCCAAGATCGAGAGTCGACAGAGCAGGCTGAGGCGAACCCACAGTCTAAACCGACACCTCCGGTCTCCTCTCCCCAGGCAATGCGGTTGCCGAGCCCCTCCGAACCGTCCTGGTCCGGAAATCAAGACTTGGCGCATTGTGCGCGTCGCGTGAATTGCCGAAGTCTGAATAGGGCTGCACGCAAATTGGGGAAGTCGCTCGGGGGCGCGGGGCGGCCTTCCTCACGAGGGTTTTACCGGTAGAGTGGAAAAAGTGTGACGGCCGTCACACCTTCGGCGTTGGACCTCGGCGCGAAAACCCCACATTTGAACTATTCTAATGTGAGTAGCCAATGGACTGGGACGCGTACAGGTACTTCTTGGCAGTAGCCGATACGGGCAGCCTCTCGGCGGCCGCTCGCAGCTTGCGGGTCAGCCAGCCGACCGTGGGCCGTCAGGTCCAGGTGCTTGAGCAGGCGCTCAACGTGCGGCTGTTCGACCGCCGGCCCGACGGCTACGCCATGACCGAGGCGGGACAGCGGATCCTCGAGCTGGTGCGCGATATCGATGGCGCCATGGATGTCATCAAGCGGCGGGTCGGCGGCGAGAACGGCAAGCTCGCCGGCAAGGTCCGCATCACCGCCGCCCAAGGCATCGGCACCTACTGGCTGCCCGAGCAGATCCACCGTCTGACGCTGCGATACCCCGAGATCGAGATCGAGCTCTGCGTCTGCGTCCCGCCTCTCGATCTCGCCCGCCACCAGGCCGACATCGCCATTCGCCTTGGCGATCCCAGCGACGACCGCCTGATCGGCCGCTGCGTGGCAAAGGTCTGCTTCGGTCTCTTTGGCGCTTCGAGCTATCTCGAGCGGCGCGGCGCGCCGGCGTGCCTCGAGGACCTGGCCGGCCACGACATCATCGAGTCGAGCGGGGAGATCGCGAACCTGCCCCAGGCCAAGATCCTGCGCGACCACGCGGCCGGCTGCCGGACCGTGCGCTTTGCCTGCGACAACCTGCTGACGCAGTTCTCGGCCATGGCCGCTGGATGCGGCCTGCTCGCCGTACCCCTCTACATGGCCGAAGCGGCGCCGCAGATCCGGCGCGTGTTGGCCGACAGCTTCGAGGTCGAAGTGGATCTCTGGCTGCTCACCCACCGCGACCACAAGGAAACGGCGCGCGTGCGCGCGGTCACCGAACACCTCTGCGATGCGGTACGTCGGGACCGCGAAACTCTCACCGGGCGGTAAGGTGCGGCCGCGCTTGGCCAGTCCGGGCATCGGAAAAATCCGGTCACCCCTATTCAGAGGCTTTCATCGACAGTGAAAGGGCGCGCTCGGATGATCGCGTGAGTTTCACCCGCCTCCTCGAGGAGCGATGGCCTCATGATCTTCGTTCGGACGCCGCGGTCGCCTCTTACCGTGGCCGCGCAATTCGCCCTTGTCGCCTGTTCCCTCGTGCTGGGAACCGGCAAGGCCCAGGCGATCCCGCTCACCGATCTCTTCGCCGGCGGGCCAGGCTCCACGATCGCCGTGGGCGATGCGGTCTTCTCCGATTGGATGCTCATCGCCAATGATGCCGAGACCGACCTGTCTCAGATCGAGGTGACGGCTTTGGCGGGCGCCGGGGGCGATCCTGGTCTCCTTTTCGTCGACACGGGCGGCGTTCTGGTCGCCGAAATGTCCGACGACTTCTTCGAATTGACGGAACCGCCCTCGGACTTCTTCGACATCACCTTTCAATACACCGTCACTAGCCCGAGTCGGCAACTCGACGAGGCCGCGCTGGAGCTGGTGGATTTCACGATTGCCGGCACCGGGGCCCTGACGATCGACGAGACCGTCGAAACGGGCGATCAGAGCAACGCCCTTGCGGATCTGTCCGTCTTCGCGTTCGGCATTCCGGACCCGGTCGAGACGCAGTTGCTGGATATCCAGAGCTTCGCGCCTCAAGAGATCTTCGTCGTCACGACGAACCTGTTCGCCGTCGCGGGCGGTCCAGGCGATCGCGCGGAGCTCACGCAGTTCGGGCAGCGCTTCGCCGGGGCCGCGGTGCCCGAACCGGCGAGCCTGGGCCTCTTGCTCGCCGGATTGGCCGGCCTCGGTGTCATGAGCCGATCTTCGCGCAAAGCGCGAGATGGACGGGTCTCCTAAGGTGACACTTTGACCGAGGCTGCCCTCGGGCACCTTATCCACCACGACCGGGTACCACTAAAGAACCGTAGGAGGGGCAAAAAGTCGGAGCAGTGTTGGCAGTATCGAGCGAAGGTGGCGCAGTCCGGTCTTGGCTGCGGCGCCGGCGTGCGTGCTTCGAGACGCCCCTTTGGGGCTCCTCAGCATGAGGAAGGCCTTTGCTGGCATTAAAGAATCTGACGAACCCTATTCAGAAGCTTTTATCGACGGCGACACCGACCATTCGGATTATCGAGCGAGCTTTGGTGTTTTAGGGAGCGAGAGACTCATGATCCGGTCTGCCAGGACGTTACGGTCGTATCTGGGCGTGCTCGCGTATTGCGCGATCACTGCCGCTCTGTTGGGATCTGGGGAGAAAAGCGCCCAGGCGATTCCGCTCACGGAACTGGTCGCTGGCGAGACGCCCGGGGAGATCATAGCCGGCGACAAGCTCTTCTCTGATTGGATCCTGCTGTCCAATGCCGAGGGGACCACCCTGTCGCAGATCGACGTCACGCCGCTCGACGATCCGGCCAACAATCCGGGTCTCCGCTACACGGATACGGGTGATGCCTTGACCCTGGACACCCTCGGCGAGGAGTTCCAGATCAGCTTTCAGTACACCGTCACGGTGCTCGACCCGACGCAACGGATCATCGGCAATTCCCTGGAGCTGGTGGACGTCGCCAGCGAGGGCTTCGCCTTGGTGCAGGTCGGCGAAAGCGTGGAGGACGTGGCGGAAACAACGACCCTGGCGACGAAGAATGTCATCTCCCAGGGGGAGCCCCTGTTCGAGGTCTTGTCGGACGCGGCGAATTTTCTCCCGCAACAGAGCATCGTGGTCACGACCGTACTTACGGGTATCGTGGAAGGCGCCGAGGACTTCGCCCGCCTGACACAGTTCGACCAGCGGTTCGCTCAAGTCTCGATCGCCGTCCCGGAGCCCGCGAGCTTTGCCTTCTTCCTCGCCGGCTTGGCCGGGCTGGGCTTCTTCAATCGCTTCACGCCCACCAGGCTGCGGGCAAGCCGAAGCGGAAGGAGCGCTTAAGGCCCGGAGATTCCCTGGGCTCATGTGGCCGGCGCTGGTACCCGCCGTCCGGTCCAAGAGGACGGGCTTCCGTTCTGTCTTTGTCTCCTTAGCAGCTCCGCAAGACGAGGGTCGGACTTTCAGGCTGGTCAGATTGCAGCCCGTGCCGCCTCGACAACGCTTTCCGCCAAGGGGGCATCGACGACGATGTGGTCGACATAGCCGCCCCTCAGGGCGGCCAGTGTCGCCTTTGCTTTGGCAACGCCGCTTGCCACCAGTTGGCCCTCCATGGCACGCAGGACCTCGTGGGCGGCGCCCAGGAGGCGGTCATCGAGGTCTCCGAGCACGGCTTGGCCGTGCGCGTCGAAGAAGCGGCCGGCGATCATGCCCACGGCGCCCTTCTTCTTGTAGCTGGCAATGTCCCGCCGC